>JAJZCB010000035.1 GCA_021846285.1 Bacillota bacterium | reverse complement strand
TTGAATATGGAACCGCCCACGGCATTCCCGCTTACGCAGTGGATAAGGCTCGGCGGTTGGCCTCCATACGACAGGCGAATATAAAAAATGCGATTCGCTCCGGGGTTCGGATCGCCTTGGGCACGGACGCGGGAACACCTTTTAATCGACATGGGGAAAATTCCCACGAACTCACGCTGTTGGTAGAGTACGGGCTTGAGCCACTTCAAGCCCTCAATGCGGCAACCGCGCAGGCCGCAGATAATATCGGACTCGGACATGAGATTGGTCGCATCCAAACCGGTTATCGAGCTGACCTGGTTCTAATCTCGGGATCCATGGATGAACCATTGGTATGGTTTAAGGAGCGTATCGTGTATATCCTGCAACAAGGAAAAATGGTTCGAGGACTTGATGGCCAGTGATGGCCAGCAGCGACCGTTAGCGACCGTTGGCAGGAATATTTCGGAACACTTCTTCGTTTAACGCCGAGGTTGTGATTCTGCTTGATGCGCGGCCGCATGTTTGTGCGCTTTGCCGCCGGGAATGAACAGGACCAGCGCAAACAGGGTGACCGCAAATACGAAACTGGCAATAAACACATCGTGCAAGGCCCCGCCAAACATGCGGGTGAATGCTGTGCGAATCGACGGCGCGAGCGCGGCGCGGGCTTTCGCTTTCAAGAGCGACTCTGTCACGCTGTTTAGATTGACTTTGGATGCGAGCCCAGAGGCCGCGACGCGTGTCGCCATCTGTTGATTCAGGATGGCACCCATGGCGGCGACGCCGATGGATCCGCCGATCGTTCGAAAGAACTGGTTGGACCCGGTCACCGCGCCGCGCAGATTCCAGGCGACGGCGTTTTGCGCAGCGATGAGCAGTCCAGTTAAAGTGAGCCCCATTCCCAAACCGATCAGGAGCAGGCCGGCGTCGATGTCGAGGGTGTGAGGCGCACCGGTTGCGATCAGAATCCAGGAGCCTACCGCAATGAGCGTCCCCCCGGCGACGCCAACGATGCGATAGCCAATGCGCATAATCAGCGGGCCCCCTACGAGCGCCGCCAAAGGCCAGCCAACCATCATCGGCGTGATCGCGCGCCCGGCAAGTGTCGGCGATCCTCCCTGAACGCCCTGCACAAAAAGGGGAATATAAGAAATGAGTCCGAACAGGATCATGCCGCCAAAGAAACTCACGAGATTGGCCACAAGGATCATGCGGTGCCGGAAAATAGCGGATGGCAGAACAGGCTCTTTGGCGCGCTGTTCCCAGAAACCAAAGGCCGCAAGCAGGATTCCCGCTACAGCAAACATGGCCAGTGAATAGGGCGCGGCCAGATGATCGCTGTGTTGGATCAACGTCAACAAAAGCACGGTCACGCCCGTGGTCAGCAAAAGGGTGCCTAACCAGTCGAGCTTGTGCGCCTTGTGCGAGGCATGTTCCTTAAACGTGAGTCCGAGGACAATCATCACTAGGATGCCAATCGGAACATTGATTTCAAACACATAGCGCCAACTGGAATATTCGACGATAAAGGCGCCGAGAAGCGGTCCGATGATGGCGGAGATTCCCCAGACCGCGGAAAAGAACCCTTGAATTCGCGCTCGTTGTTCGAGGGTGAATACGTCGCCGACGATCGTCAACGCGATCGGCAATACACCTGCGGCGCCAACCCCTTGCAACGCGCGAAACGCAATCAGTTCGGGCATGTTGTTGGAAACGCCGCAGAGCAGCGATCCGATGGTGAAGATCGCAGAGTTTATGATAAACAGTTTCTTGCGGCCGTACATATCTGACAGTTTTGCAAAGAGCGGAATGGGCACAGTCGATGTCAGCAGATAGGCGGAGAATACCCAACTATAGATGGAGACTCCGTGTAAATCGCCAATGATGCTGGGCATCGCGGTTCCTATGATTGTCATGTCGAGTGCGGCCAGGAACATGGCCAACATGACTGCGATGATCACCCAGGTTTTTGACGTAGCGTGTTTCTGGGCGTGATCGTGTTCACTGTCGCGTGCGCCAGAAGATGCAGTGGAACTCATTCAAACCCTCCTTCGGTTAGCGCGGCGTTTCTTACGCGCAGTTAGCTGCTATTATATCGTAACCGAGGCTGGTTGCACAAACTGGGCACAGGTTGGAATTGCGCTGCGAGACAGGTTCGCACCTCGCTTGCGTGACATTGATGATGCTCGATTCTACACTTTGCGATTTATTTGGGCCGTGAAATCACAATGACTTCGTTTGATAATTCCACCCGAAGCCGCTTCATTCCGTCCGCGCCGATGGCCGCGAGATACTCTCCAGGAATCTGCAATCTACCTGCGCTATCTACAACCGCCAATTCTACATGCTCCTGGGTGTCCGTTTCTGTCGAGGCACCCTCATCCCATGCTGACGCCGTTGATTCGTCAGACTCCGCGTCCACCGTGTGCATTTGACGGGTCAGTTCTTCGAGCGCCCGCGGAGCGGTGCGGCGAATAATTTCACTCGCCGCCCTGCCATCCCGGATGGCCATCACTCTATCCACCTTCTTGGCCAATGCCAAATCGTGCGTCACGATGACCACTGTGGTCCCAAAAGTGCTATTGAGTTCCGCAAATACATCGAGAATCC
Organism: Bacillota bacterium; assembly: GCA_021846285.1. Taxonomy (GTDB): domain Bacteria; phylum Bacillota; class Bacilli; order Alicyclobacillales; family SLC66; genus JAKADD01. The sequence goes on along the minus strand of JAJZCB010000035.1, from coordinate 32,517 downwards.
TATTGGCTGTCTCCGAATCGAGGTTGCCTGTCGGTTCATCGGCAAGCAGTAGCTTCGGATTATTTGCCATGGCGACGGCGATGGCTATGCGTTGCTGTTCTCCGCTGGATAACTCGCCCAGTCGATGGTGTAACCGATGACTCAGTCCCACCATCTCCAGCAATTCGCGAGCACGTTTATCCCGGAAAATCGCCGCAGGCGCATTTTCGACCCGGTTGTTGGTGGCGCGCGTGAGATTTTGCTTCGCAAAACTCAGGCATGAATGTCTATCCTGACTTCGCCCGCTTAGCAACATCGGCAATGCGACATTCTGAACTGCGGACAGATAGGGAATCAAGTTGCGGGCCTGGTTTTGCCAAACAAAGCCGACTGTTTCACGCTTATAACGAACCAGATCACGGTCAGACATCCGCAGCAGGTCGTTCCCATTCACCTCCAACTTTCCTGCCGATGGTCGTTCCAGACCACCCAGCATGTTCAGCAGCGTCGACTTTCCACTCCCGCTGTTCCCTATAATAGCCATCATTTCGCCTGTTTCTATAAAGAGATCAAGACCTTGCAAGGCGACAACTTCCACATCAGCAACTTTGAATATTTTTACTAAATTCTCACAGTTAATCATGGATGGATTCAATCCTCTCCGAGCTTAATCGCCTGATGCATTCTGAGACGGGACAACATCCACCAAATGAATCCAATACCGATACAGAGCATGAACAGGACAACCGAATAGATTCTTACACCATCCAGAGATTTAAATATGACTTGAAACGGCGGAACCTGTTGGGTGGCAGAGAAGTATAACGCGAACTGTGTGACGAACAATTTGCTGGTTCCATAGCCGATGGCGCCGCCGAGGACGCAAGCAACCCCGGAGGTCAGCAACTGCTCCCAAATCAGCATCGACACCAACCGCCGTAACGACAAACCCATGGCGCGAAACACGCCAAATTGTACCTTGCGAGCGCTCAGGGTCAGCAGCCAATACAACAGAAAACCCAACAGCGTGATTAGCATTGCGATGACGAATCCAAGCGTCAAACTTCCGTTCAGACTCATGATGAACGGCGAGGACTTCATTTGGTCTATCTGCTGCTGAGTATTCGATATGCTCAGTAGTGGAATATGGGCTTTCTCAAGACCGATGTATACCTGGTTGACGGTCGCATCCGGCTTTAGCTTGAGCCACACATGGTACGGCTGAACGCCCATATCTATCTGCACGTACGACAAATTAGCCACAACCAGCGACGGCGCTTCACTTGTGTTCGTTTGGCCTCTGGTATCATACGGATTCCAGGATGGCCAATATCCAATAATTCCGTATACTTCGAAGGTTGCCGACTGTGAGCCCTGCCATTGAAGGCTAATGGTGTTCCCCAATTTTACGCCCAACATCTTCGCTAGTGATTGGCTGATGAGACATGCTTTGGGATTGGAGGATAGGAGGTTCAGATACCCCCACCAGTAATAGGGTAACAACGATGGTTTGAACCAAGCCGTTTGCGCGAAGTCTGCCGGATCAATGGCCATCAATTCAGTTTGTGAAGTTTGGTTTCCATTGGATGCTGCAGCCTGTACCTGATTTTGAGTGAATACGCGTGCAGCGTGTGCTACACCTGGCAGTAGGGCATACCGAGCAAACGGCGGTTCAACAACAGAAAACGACAAAGCATCTCCCTGCACAGACGGCGGCTGGTTGGAGGCCGCAGAAGGCGAAGAATTCGGAACTTGTATCCACTGTTCTTGCAGATTGATGTTGGCGCCGCTCGAGTACTGAATTTGTTGTTGCAGGTTTGTATTGATGGTTCTGGAGACACTTGCACTGAACGTTCCGACCGCAATGGTCATGATAAAAAACAACATCAAAAAATGGTATTGTTTGGGGGAACGCCCAACCTGATTCAAGGCGATGTAGGCGGCAGGCTGAAGACGCCTACGGGTGGCCCACTGAACAAGCCGGACCAACCAAGGATAGAAACGCAGACACATCAATCCCGCTCCGATGACGAACAAGGCAGGTATCACAAACGACAATGGATTAATCTTGAGTCCGTTGTAAATGTTCATCTCGGAATTCAGGATTTCACTGTGCGTCTGCTGGATGGTAAACCAACCGTATCCAGCTACAAGCAACAGGGCTGCATCCAAGAAATACTTGTGCCAGATGGACTGCCCGGCGGACCTTGTCATACGTTGTTTGGAACTTACAATGTTAGACTTTGTTTCGCTTATCACGGGAATCATAACGACTATCAAACAGGCAACGGCACTGCATAGAGAATATACGTACGCCGTAAGACCAAGTTTTACTGGCAGGGCAGTGCGCCCTACGAATTCCAGGAATCCATTGGAAGCGCCAAGACATTCCGTGATTCCCAAGCTGATCATTGGTCCTACAGCAAACGACACGAGCCCTAAAATCCCAACCTCAATCAGATAGCTGAGAGATATCTGCCGTCGAGTCGCCCCACGACTATGGAGAACTGCAATTTCGGTTCGCTCTCTGTCGATAATGAGCTTGAATATCATCAACATGTAGAACAGCAGCATGATCATCACGGGTATATCGATTGCCCACATCATAAGCTTTAACTGGTGCGCTTGGTCAATATATCCCGGCAAAACACTCGCCATGGGAAAACTTGCCTCGGCGAGAAAATTCTCGCCCTCAGTTTGAAGAATATTCACCACATTCAGTAGATGTGGAATGTTGCTAAACGTGGTTTGGTGATAATCGAAGGCAGAGTATAAATTTTCATATCCGAGCCATGGATGAGCGCCAGTGATGAAGGTGTTACGGAATAGATTATCGGGTATAAATAGATTCGTCTTCCAATTGGACAGCGGATATGCCCAATACGGATCGCGTCCAGGTTTCTGCTCAAATTCACCCACTATTTTTACCTTGACGAAATTGTTGGAACTCGTCGTGGGCGACTTCACAGTTAGCGTCTCTCCAATGGAGACATCCAGATTTTGAATGGCCGTGACCGGCGCCAGTGCTTCATATACATTGTGAATGGGGCGGGTATCCGGCAACTGTCCGCTGACAAGTTTTATGTGCTTGTCCAAATCGGTCATGGTAGTCAACACGAGGTTCGCGCCACTGTAATCTATTCCCGACCCAGGCGCCGAGAATGAAAGCGCAACTGTGTCCAACTCCGTGTACTTTGACAGCACCGGAAGCCCAACATAGCTTGCAATGGAGGTATTGAACTGTTTTTCAGCCGTGTAGAGATATTTTGAGGATTTACCTGGAGGCGTCAGGAACGATAGAACATCGGTCAGACCCCCCGGGTAATTCAAAGCCTGACTGTTGACTACCTGTTGCGATTCAATGTTCTTGATGAGAAGGTTCTTCAGCAGTCCATTTGTGTAGATAGGGATGACAGACACGAGCGATACCGTAATCAACATGCCAATCAACCAACTGGCTACAAGCCAACGGGTGTTAAGCATTTTGCGGACGATGATGCGAAATATCGTCACCGGAGCGCCTCCTCCTAGTTCAGTATCACATTTTGGCCTTCCTTCAGCCCACTCAGTATCTGAGTCTCAGTTCCCGTCTGAATACCCGTCTGGACGGTCACGTAAGATACTGTTTGTCCGCGGAGGACTCGAACTGACGCGCTATTACCCAGGTCGCCTGTTGTGTTTACGGCATTCGAAGGTACAATGATCGCATTCGTGCTGCGTTGCACAATGATTGAATAGGTTGCCTGACCTCCCATTTTTGCCCCAGGCGGGAGACTGTCGGGCAATATGTTCAGCGTTACATCCGACATTGGCAAATTCGCCTGCACCTCAACCACTCGGCCTGTAAAAGACACGCCATTGTAGCGCAAATTTGCGACCATTCCCACCTTGACGTTAGCGATATCCGACCCGTCAGATGAATCATAGGTGAGCGTCAAATCATGGGGATTTGAAATAGATACAAGATTTTGATACGGCGTGACCGAGTCGCCGATTTTTAATGAGGACATTGAGGTGACAATCCCTGAAATAGGTGAAACCAATGTGCCATCCTGTATTTGTCTCCTTAAATAGCCTATTTTTACTTCGTCTGTTTGTACACTGAGCCGAGCAGTTTGAATTTGATACGTATTGGCCTTTTGAAATTTTAACTGGTTCACAGTGATTTGGTCTTTCTCCAACTGCAGTTGTGCCAGTTGCAAGTGATATTGCTGTTGCGATGTATCCGTCTGGACGAGCACTTCCCCTTGGTGTACCTGTTGCCCAGCTTCTACGTCAATCTCAGTAATCCTACCTGTCGGATCAGGCATACTTAGGTCATATTGCTTTAAAGAGATAAAACTTGCGGACCCGGAAACCACATTTTCGATTGTACCGCGCTGCACCTTTGTAGTTGAGTAGGCAACCGAAGTCGGCTTAACCAGCGGCGGTTGCACAGGCTGCACCTGCTGTGGAAGCAGGGAGCATCCAACTAAAAGAGCTGAAAACGACACAATTGACAAAAAAGGAATTGTCTTATGCAAGAAACTCGCTTGAAGTTCGTTCGACGACGACCTTACCGCTCTCCATCGCGAATACATAGTCGGCTACCTCCATACTTGCGGTGTCATGTGATGTCATGGCCACAGATATCTGCCATTCACGAGACAATCTGTGAAACACCATCATCACTTGCCTGGCCATTTTGCTGTCCAGTTCGGCGGTTGGCTCATCCGCCAAAATAAGCGCCGGCCTGTGCACGATAGCGCGAGCGATAGCACATCGTTGCTGCTCACCGCCGGACATCTCATGGGTGCGGTGCGAGGCCCTCTTTGATATCCCGACCCAATCCAACGCCTCGGAAACCCTGGTCTTCCATATATCCAGTGGCACCCCGGCCAGGCGCAGACCAAATTCGACATTTTCGTATGCGCTCAGATAAGGGATGAGTCCGAATGATTGGAACACGAATCCAATTTTTGTCCTTCGGAACTCATCGCGCTCCCTTTCTGAGAGACTCACAATCTCTCGACCATCAAATAAAACCTCTCCGGTATTCGGCCGGTCGAGCGCACCCAATATATTCAAGAGAGTTGTTTTACCCGAACCAGATCTGCCTCGTAACACTACCAAACTCGTCTTCGGAATTTCGATATTGACCCCTCTTAACGCCGAGACGGCCCTGTCACCGCTTCCATAGATTCGACTGATGTTTTCTGCGCGCAGAATATTCGCCACACCCCTCCCGATATCCGGTTTTCTCCGCCCATCTCATCTCGGCCAACAACTTACTACAGTTATCGCAGAAAGTAAATAGATCAATTTGGAGAGATGACTGCCAGAGATTCTGTTGTATGTAGTGGTTTTTCAGTATGATAACCGCGGAAATAAGACTAGCCATAAACTCGAAACATACTGTTTACTTTCTATTGTGAATGTAGTATGTTGTTTTCTGTGGGAGGTGGTTGTGGTATTTCCTGAGTCACAGATGGAGGGGAACGTGCAAGGAACTACTGCATCAAACCAAAAAAATACGGGGGTGTTTGTGTGAAAGGGAAACGCTTTCTTCCTGCTTTGGCCACTCTGATGGCTCTTGGCACGATGACCGGCTTTACCAGTGCGGCCGCCGCACAAAGGGCGCCAGTTCGGCGTACGTCGGCGCCAATTACCATCACGTTCTGGAATGCATACAACGCGACTGACAATGAGGAAAAGACAATTGTCAAAGATATCATCCCTGCCTTTGAGAAGAGCCATCCGGGGATCAAGGTGCAGAATGTTACGCTCCCGTACAGCGCCATGCAGCAGAAGCTGCTGACATCCGCCGCTGGTGGTGTACTGCCGGACGTCGCTCGGTTGGATATCATTTGGACGCCGCAATTGGCGAAACTGGGAACCCTGATGGCGGAGAACAGCCTGCCCGGATTTGCCGCCCTGAGCAAGAATGTGTTTCCTGGTCCGCTGTCCACCAACCTGTATAATGGAAAGTACTACGGGCTTCCTCTTGACACGAACACGAAGGTGCTGTTTACCAATACTGCGGTCCTCGCCAAGCATGGCATTAAGCAGCCGCCCGCGACCATGGCGCAGTTCATCGCCGACATCAAGAAGATGACAAGCGGCCAGGGCAAGACCAAGGCGTATGGATATATGGCGGGAGCCGGGGTCGATCTCTGGCAGTTGGTGCCGTGGATTTCGTCCTTTGGCGGCTCCGTCCTGAGTCCCGATTTGAAGACCGCCAACGGGTATCTCAACGGTCCGAAAACCGTGCGCGCCATCACCACGCTGATCAGTCTGAGCAAGGCAGGATACATAACGGGACTCTTGCCTGGCGCCAACGGCGACATGACAGGCTTTGCGCAGGGACAATACGCGATGATCGACGAAGGGCCCTGGGATGTGCCAACCATGCAGCAACAGTATCCAAAAGTTCATTACAAGCTGTCCCTGTTCCCGGCTGGCCTGGGGGGATCCCGTGAAGTTGTCGGCGGCGAGAACATCGGCGTGTTCAATACGGATCCTGCGCATGAAAAGGCAGCCTGGGCGTTCGAACAGTTCATGATGTCGCCGTATGCGCAGTCGATGATGGAGGCGGCGGGCCAGATGTCCACGCTCAAAAACCTGCCCCCTTCGCCGGTGCTCAAGGGCCTCGCTTATTACAATGTGTTTCGGATGCAACTGAATACGAGCGTGGCTCGGCCGCCCATCCCGAACTACACGCAGGTGAACACGGCCATCGGCAACGCCGTGACATTGGCCGCCCAGGGCAAGGAAACGGTCAAGGCGGCGCTGGATCAAGCGACCCAGCAGGTGGATGCACTCTTGGCCTCCAACTGATTCGAGGCTTTAGAGTCGCAAACGGAGCGGGGTCGAGGTCAAGACTCCGCTCTTGTCTTTACACAAGAGCGAGGGATACTCATGGGAATTGCCAAAGCAGACCGCAAATTGATGCGAGAGATCAACAACATGCAAGTGCTGCAACGCATTCGTGCGCAGGAACCGATATCGCGGCCGCAACTGGCGGAGCAGACCGGTCTGGGACTGTCCACCATCGGCAACATCGTGACGGAACTGCTGGACAACAAACTCGTTCGCGAAGTGGGCGAAGGCGATTCGAGCGGGGGCCGGAGGCCGGGTCTGTTAAAGATCAATGAATCCGCTCGCTACGCCTTCGGTGTGAAGATCGGCGCCCAGCAGGCCTGGATCTCCCTGTTTGATCTGTGCGCGCGACAAGTGGAGATGGTTGAACTGTCGTTTCAGAAAGAAGATGCCCCCGCTGTGGTGGTTGGGCTGATTGCGGCGCGTGTCGAAGCGCTGAGAAAAGCCCATCGGTTGACCAAGCGGTCAATTCTCGGCCTCGGGATCAGCGCGTCCGGACTCATCGATCCGCAGACGGGCGCCTGCCGCTACAGTCCCATCCTCGGTTGGAGCGATGCACCCATTCGAGCCGCCCTTGAGGAGCTTCTCAAGCTGGATGTGATCGTGGAAAATGACGTGAATGCGTTTGCGTACGGGATTTTGCTCCAGGAATCGGCCGCCGCCACACGCAACATGGTCTGTATCACGACAGGACCGGGCGTGGGGGCTGGCATCATTTTGAACAGGCGACTGTATCGCGGCAGTTGCGGCGGCGCCGGAGAATTCGGCCATATGACGATCGACAGGCACGGTCCTCTATGCACATGCGGACGTCGCGGTTGTCTGGAGGTGCTGGCCTCCGACCAGTTTCTGATGGCAAGGGCCCGCGAGATCGCGGCGACGGGGGGATCGACCCTGCTCGAGACCATGGTTGACGAACAAAAGCTATCGCCAACCACCCTGTATTACGCGGCGCAAGTCGGAGATGAAGCGGCGCGGTCGCTCTATCGGGAACTCGGCGAGAACCTCGGCTGCGGGGTGACCGACCTGATCAACTTGTTCAATCCAGACAAGATCGTCATCGGCGGGGAGGGGGCCGTCGCGGCCAAGTTTTTTCTGGAGGCGGTCCGGGACGTGGTGGCCAAGTCCGTGTTCCCCCATCTGGCCGATCAGGTGGAGATCGTGGCGGACGACGGCAGTGAGGACGTGTGGCTGCAGGGCGCAGCCATGCTGATTATCGAGCGATTCTTCGAAGTTCCCCTGGCCGCGTATTGATACTCTCTTTGATGGAGGTGGAGACATGGCCATGCTGTACAGCGGCCTGTCGTTGCGTCGAAGAAAACAGCGCTTGTATAGAGGTCTGCGGCATCATGCCGCCATCTATCTGTTTTTGCTTCCTGGGCTCGCTTTTTTTCTGGTCTTTACCACGTATCCCATCCTGTATTCCTTTGTCATGAGTTTTACTAACTGGCCCATTATGGGCCCTGCGCAGTTCGTGGGGGTGCAAAACTACAGTCAGGTTCTGAACGACCCCATCGTCCTTACCGCTTTTCTCAATGCCATTTTGTACATGGTGGTGTCCGTGCCTCTCCAACTCGGACTGGGTCTTCTTGTGGCCATCGGACTCGACCGCCCTATGCCGGGTCGGACGACGTTGCGCCTGATCTACTATTTGCCAGTCATCACCTCGTGGGTCGTCGTTACGTACATATTTCAGTACCTCTTCAACACCGACTACGGCCTGATCAACTGGCTCCTGATGTCGCTAAACGTCATCCAGTCGCCGATTGCCTGGCTAGCCGACCCCAACAAGGCGATCGTGGTCGCGGCGATTCTTGGATCGTGGAAGGGCATCGGCTGGGCCATGATGATTTTTCTGGCCGCTCTGCAGGGGGTGCCGGTTGAACTGTACGAGGCTGCGGCAATCGACGGCGCAGGGAAATGGCATTCGTTCTGGTCAATCACCCTGCCGAGTATTCGCGCTTCCATGTTCTTTGTCACAGTCCTTCTGGTCATGGGCGCCTTTCAGGTGTTCACCCAGATCTACATTCTGACGGCGGGCGGACCGGCTGACCAGACACAGGTGCCCCTGGTATGGATGTATCAGCAGGCTTTCACCAATCTGCAGTTCGGCTATGCGAGCGCCCTGTCCTGGCTGATTGCGGTGCTCATTGTCCTGTTCACCATGGTTCAGTTTTGGATCTTCCGTCCACGCAGTCTGAACGTGAGGGAGGACTAACGTATGCAGGGCAACTCTAAGGCGACCATCGTCCGCTTTCTGATTCTATTGACGTTCGCCATTATCATGGTTTTTCCGTTTTGGTATATGGCCGTTGTGTCTCTGGAACCCAATCAGCTGTCGCTTCAATACCCGCCCGTACTGTTTCCGCATCATGCGTCGTTTGGCAACTACGTCGGGGCTTGGCAGACGAACAACTTTGCCGGGTACTTCCTGCGCAGTCTGTATGTGTCGGTCACCTCGACGGTCCTTGGCACCCTGATCTCGTGCGCTGCGGCGTTTGTCGTGTCGCGCTACCGCTTCTTTGGGCGCAATGCCATCTTCCGTGCCTTCTTGGTATCCATGATGATCCCTGGCATGACGTTTCTCCTGCCTCAATTCAAATTGATGGAATCGTTGGGGCTGCTCAACCACCTGTACGGGTTGATCCTGATTTACACATCCGGCATGATCCCGTTCACGACGTTTCTGATGAAGGGCTTCTTCGATGACATCCCGCTGGAACTGGAAGATGCCGTGCTCATGGACGGTGGGAGCAAATGGACGCTGTTCGCGCGCGTCGCGATGCCCATGGCGACGCCGTCGCTCGTGACAGCCGTTTTGTTCAACTTCATGGGCGGTTGGGATGAATTCACGATGGCCCTGACCTTCTTGCTAAATCCCAACAAATTCACCCTGCCCGTTGCCCTGATGTTTTTTCAGGGCCAGCACAGTACGCAGTGGGGTGAGTTTTTCGCGGCCGCTCTCATCCAGACAGCGCCTATCGTCATCATGTTCGTGATCTTCCAGCGTTACATCGTGAAAGGAATTATGGCCGGCGCCGTGAAAGGGTGAGGACAGGTTGAAGACTTCAAAACCGTTTGACGTGTTTCCCGTGTACACGCAATATCGACCCGAGCAATCGGTTCAGGTGTTTGTGACCATTGCGCCGGACTGTGGCGATGACGATGCTGTGGCGGTGACGGTGTTTCACCACCATGCTCTCGTGCACGCCGTTCGTCTCTCACTGCCGGAACTGCGGCGCCAACAAGGGATCGTTGACCTTGGCGTCTTTTCGGAGGGAGGGTACCACGTGGCCTGCGATTTACAAGGGGAGGGAGCAACGTGGACGGCCCGCACCGCGTTTGACGTCAGAGCGCATTGGCGCAATGCTCCCCGTTACAGCTTTCTTTGCAACTTTGCGCCGTCCGACACGCAGGAGGACATGCAGGTGTTCTTTCGCCACTTTCACCTGAACGTCACGCAGTTCTATGACTGGATGGAGCGTCACGACGCGCTCGTTCCGAGAACGTCGGAGTTTGTGGATCCCATGGGCCGAAAACTCTATACCGAGGGCATCACTTCGCGTATGCAAGCCCTTCGTGAGATCCAGTCCGCATCAATCGCGTATGCGGCGGTGTACGCGTCTTTGGCAGACTATGCGCAGGCGCACCCCGAACAGGGGATCTATGATAATCAGGGGGTCCAGTACTCGCTGATTGATCGCTTCTTTCTCATGGACATCTCGGAGGGTTCGCTGTGGCGGGAGCATATCCTGGCGGAATTTGGACGAGTGGTGCAGTTCGGGTTTGACGGGTTGCACCTGGATCAGTATGGATTTCCGAAGTCGGCGCAAAGACGAAACGGAACAACGATGTGGATGGATGACGCCTATCTCTCTTTTATAGACGCGTGCCGGAAGACACTGGGTGGCCAGACCGGTCTGATTTTCAACGCTGTGTCAAGCTATCCGATCCATGCGGTGAGCGCTTCCGCCCAGGACGCCGTGTATGTGGAGGTTTGGCCGCCGATGGTGCGCTACCGCCATCTGTCTGCGCTCATCGAGAGGGTCCGGGGGGAGGCGGCGGGAACGAAGCAGGTCATCCTGGCGGCGTACCTGAAATCCTTTGGCGCAAAGCGCGAGACGCGACCCGATGCGATCGCCAGGAGCGCCCTGCTCGTGACAGCCGTGATTTTTGCCAGCGGCGGCTTCCATCTGGTGCTGGGCGAAGCGGGAGGGATGCTGGCGGAGGCCTACTACCCCGACTACAACACCATGGTTCCCGAACTGTACGATCCCCTGCGCGCGATGTACGACATCGTCACAGCGGATGCGGACCTGCTGTCCGCGCCGGATGCGGTCGATGTGTCCTGGAGTTTTGTCGGCGGGATCAACGAGGAGATTCTCATACAAGGCGCCCCGATATCCGTGGAACCGGACATGGGAACGGTGTGGGTGCGCGTGACACTGACAAAGCGGGGGTTGGTCCTGCATTTCATAAACCTGTTGTGGGTGGATCACGAGGAATGGAACTCGGTGCACGAGGAACCGTTTCGACCAGCGCCTCCGCTGGATGTATCGATTGAGTGGAATCATCCGGTGGATGGCGTTTTTGTGCAGCGCGCCGAAGCGCCGGGGTGGAACCGCACAGACGCAGACTGGAAATCGCATGTTCGCGGGAAGGCACTTACTCTGACGGTGCCGTCGTTTGACGTGTGGGCCACGGTATTTGTCCCCTACAACACAGATTCAGAAAGCGCCAAACAATAAGGGGGAATTCGCAGTGCCAGACGGGCGGGGCGGGGATGTTCAAAGCTCATGGTGGAAGGAAGCGGTGGTGTATCAGATCTACCCGCGCAGCTTCATGGATAGCAACGGCGACGGCATCGGTGATTTGCAGGGAATTATCGCGAAGCTTGACTATCTGAAGTGGCTGGGAATTGACATCATCTGGCTAAGTCCGGTGTATCGGTCCCCCAACGATGACAACGGGTACGATATCAGCGACTATCGCGGCATCATGGAGGACTTTGGCGCCATGAAAGACTTTGACGCGTTGCTGGAGGGTCTGCATAGTCGCGGCATGAAACTGGTGATGGATCTTGTGGTGAACCATACCTCGGACGAACATCCATGGTTTCAGCAGGCGCGAGACAGTAAAGACAATCCCTTTCGGGATTATTACATTTGGCGATCGAACAAGAACGGCGGCCGGCCAAACAATTGGGCCTCCTTTTTCGGCGGCTCGGTTTGGGAACTGGACCGGACGACCGATGAGTATTACCTGCATCTGTTTTCCGCCAAACAACCCGATCTCAACTGGGATAATCCAAGTCTTCGGGCGGAGATCTACGACATGATGAGATGGTGGCTCGACAAGGGGGTGGACGGGTTTCGCATGGACGTCATCAACGCCATCTCCAAGGTTCCCGGCCTGCCGAGCGCGCCTGGGGAGGGCGACCTGGAGTGGGGCGGTTCTTTGTTTCTGAACGGTCCTCATGTGCATGCATACTTGCAGGAGATGAACGCGGAGGTGTTGTCCCGCTACGATATCGTGACCGTGGGCGAGACCCTGTCCGTCACACCGAAAGAGGCCCTCAAGTACGTCGGGTTTGATCGTGAGGAACTGAACATGGTGTTTCAATTCGAACTGATGGGCATCGATTCTGGGCCTGGCGGCAAGTGGAACATTCAACCGTGGACACTGAGCGAGTTTAAGCGCATCATCAGCCGCTGGCAAACGCAGTTGCACGGTCGCGGGTGGAACAGCCTGTACTTGAACAATCACGACCAACCTCGCCTTGTGTCCCGATTCGGCGATGACGGAGCCTATCGCGTACAGTCCGCCAAGATGTTGGCTACCCTGCTGCATACTTTGCAGGGAACGCCATTCATCTATCAGGGCGAAGAGATCGGCATGACCAATGTGCGGTTTCCCGATATTGAACACTATCGGGACATTGAAACCCTGAATTGGTATGCGGAACAGATGGACAAGGGTGACCGACCCATCACCGCTGTCATGGAGGCCATTTACAGCAAAGGCCGTGATAACGCCCGAACCCCGATGCAATGGAGCGATGACCCCCAGGCTGGATTCTCGGCGGGGAAGCCGTGGCTTGAGGTCAATCCCAACTACCGTGAAATCAACGTTACGCGACAGATGGACGATCCGGAATCCGTCTTGCATTATTATCGAAGATTGATCGAACTTCGGCGGAAGACCCCCGTCCTGATCTACGGAGATTATACATTGCTGAGTCCCGACCAGGAGGAGATGTATGTTTTTAGACGGCGGATGGGGCATTCACAATTGATGACCGTGTTGAATTTTACGCCCGAAACACAGACGTTCTGTTGGCCTCTGGACATGGCGCCAGAAGATTTCAAACTGATTCTGTGCAACTACGGCTGCGATGACAGCTCAGCCGACAGGACGGACGCGACGGGCAGGGCGATTGATATGCGTCCCTATGAGGCGAGGGTGTATTTGGCGTGATAACACAGCAGACCGATGCGGGGGAGATATAAAATGAGAAACGGTTGGGTGCGCAAGGGGTTGACCATCATGGGCGGCGGAATGCTCCTGATCACGACGCTGGGTTTTTCAACTGTTCAAAAGGCCGCTATGCTTACTTTGCAAGCAAGCATGACGACGAACAAAGCCCGCTATAATCCTGGAGAACCCGTCAAATTCCAGGTGTCAGTAACCAATCCGAATGATGGGACCTTGTCGGGCAACCTCTATATTTCCGTGAATCATTTGGCCGAGCCGACAGGATCCCTTTCTCCCCAACGCATTTCCGTGCCGGGCAAGAGTTCGCGTATCTATGTGTTGACGTGGACTCCTCCCACGAAAGACTATCAGGGATATTTCGTAGGAGGATCCATTCGGTCGCAAGCAGGAACCATCCTCGCAAGGGTTGCCACGGCGATTGACGTTTCATCGAGTTGGGTAAAGTTTCCGCGCTACGGGTTTGTATCCGAGTACCCCCAAATGTCGAGAACAGCGGTGCAACATGAACTGGCTCAACTGAAAAATTATCATATCGACGGGTTGCAATTCTACGACTGGCAGTGGAAACACAACGTTCCGCTGGCGGGAACTGTGGCGCATCCGGCTGCGTCCTGGCATGATATTGCCGGGCGCACCAACTATCGACAGACCATTCTCAACATGATTCAAGCGGGACATCAATTGGGCATGGCTTCATTCAATTACAATCTGATGTACGGCGGCTGGGCAGGATACCAGACGGACGGCAGCGGCGTGAAGCCTGCCTGGGGCCTCTACTATGACAACGGAGGTGCCCTTCAGGTCAGTGTATCCATGCCCGGTGGTTGGAGTACAAGCGCCATTGACGTGTTCAACCCCGGTAATTCGGGATGGAGACAGTACATTCTCCATCAGGAAGCCAACGTGTTTAAGGCCTATCCGTTTGATGGCTGGCAGGTGGACCAACTGGGCAATCAAGGAACCGTTTTTGACGCCAAGGGCCAACAAGTTCACTTGCAAGCCACGTTCGCCCCGTTTCTGAATGACGCAGTCCGATCTTTGCACAAAGAGATCATCTTTAATGACGTAGGGGAGTACGGTTTGCAGTCTGTCGCCGCTCATTCCAACGAATCGGTGGCCTATGTGGAATGTTGGCCGAATTCAGGACAGGCGACATTCAACGATTTAAAGACGACCATCGACTCAATCAACGCTTTGAGCAAAGGGAAAAAGTCTGCGATTCTGGCTGCCTATCTGGACAGCACGTACGCAAACTCCTTTTCTGGACAGAATCCGGGTTATTTTAACAACGCAGGTGTTCTTCTTGCCGATGCGACCATTTTTGCCAGCGGCGGAGACCATATTGAACTCGGCGACAATCTACAGATGTTGAACGCGCCGTATTTCCCGAATCACAACCTGATCATGGACGCTGCTCTTAAAGCGAAATTGCTGTCCTACTATAACTTTATGGTGGCTTACGAAAATCTGCTTCGCGGAGGGCTTGTGAACACGAAAAACAGTGTGGCGCTCCACGGACTGAAGGTCAGCCAGGATGGGTCGCCACAGACAGTTTGGGCATTCACCAAAGCGGGAGGTGGGTATGATGTGATTCAACTGATCAACTTGTATCGACAGACAACGAATTTGTGGCAAGATTCATCCGCCAGTACACCGACCCCTCCGACATTTCACAACGTTCAGGTAAAGTATTACGTTGGACAGGAGAAAGTCAAGGATGTCTATGCGGCCTCTCCAGACTTTCAAAATGGAGCCGCCACAAAATTGAAGTACACATACTCCGTATTCAGGGGGAAAAGATATATCTCCTTCACGGTTCCAAGCCTGCAGTACTGGGATATGATTTATGTGAAGAAGACGTCGTGACGGCATTGTTGTTACGGACGAAGCATACTGTCGAAAAAGTGCCGATGTAAGTTACTATGCTAAGGGATGGCCCTATAGGAAATTTCGACTGGAACCGATTCGGTTGAAGGATTGTCTGAGAGGAGAGAACGAACATGGGCAAGTTTAGAATCGGACTGATCGGCTTGGGCGGGATGGTCCAGGCACACATTCGGCAAGCTGCCGAGAGCGGCCAAGTAGAGTTTGTTGCGGTCAGCGATGTGAACGCAGATGCGCTGGCTACAGTCGGCGACCAGCTTGGCATCACCGCAGACAAGCGATATGGCGACTTCGTTCAGTTGATCGAAGATCCGGACGTCGATGCGGTTGTCTCGGTAACACCAAACGACGTCCATGCGGACGTCGTCCGAGCGTGCCTGCAGGCGCGCAAGCCGTTTATGGCTGAGAAGCCATTCACCCGTGTCTTCGAGGAGGCCATACCGCTGCTAGAGTTGTACAAACAGCATCCAGTGCCAGCCATGATCGGCTTCAGCTACCGCTACACGCCGGCTTTCCGTTACGCGCAGGAACTCGTTCGGGAGGGCAAGATAGGTGCGGTGCGCAGCTTCTCGCTCCAGTATTTGCAGGGATGGGGCGCAGCACCATACACTCACCCTTACGTGTGGCGGTTCAATAAGGATATTACCGGAACAGGTACGCTTGGAGATCTTGGCTCGCATATGATCGATATGGCCCGGTTTCTCTTCGGCGAATTCCAAGAGCTGTCGGCGCAACTGCACACGATTATACCCGAGCGCCTGGATCCGGTGACCGGGAAGATGGTCAAAATCGAAGTCGACGATTTCGCGAGCTTCCAAGCGCGTATGACGGGCGATGTGATGGGCATCTTCCAAACAACGCGAAACGCCGTCGGCTCGGGCAATCAGCACGAGGTATCCATCTACGGCGATAACGGTACGATTCATGCTTCCACGCTGGAGCCGAATCAGTTGGTTTGGATCCGTGAGGAAGACCCGGGTCAGCTTGCGAGGACGACACTCGAAGTGCCGAAGCGGTGTGAAGTTTCGCAGTGGTCCGATTTCTTGGCGATGCTGGAAGGGTGTTCACCAGATGGACTTCCCGGTTTGATAGATGGCTATCGCAATCAAGAGGTGCTGGATGCAATCGTCAGGGCAAGCTACACGAAGACCGTGATTCGTCTTTAAGAGCCTGTTCAAAAAGGGGTCAGGCAAGGCCCAAGCAGTGCAAGGAAGCGAACCAAGAATGCGACTTCGAAAATCCACGTTCAGGTAAAGTATTGCGTTGGACAGGAGAAAGTCAAGGATGTCTAGGCGGCCTCTCCAGACTTTCAAAATGGAGTCGCCACAAAATTGAAGTACACATACTCCGTATTCAGGGGGAAAAGATATATCTCCTTCACGGTTCCAAGCCTGCAGTACTGGGATATGATTTATGTGGAGAAGACGTCGTGACGGCATTGTTGTTACGGACGACGCACACTGTCGAAAGAGGATACGACCACGTCCTGGCGCGATTGGCGCGGGCTACGCTTGCATCCGTCGAAATGATCGGGGAGAGCGGAGACGGCGCGTAAATGGACCGATGCGTCCGAACATTTGCCGGAATACGGGAATCGAAACTCTTTGAAAACGGAGGCGATCACACGTTGGATACGGAGAGTCAAGAACGAACGAGTTGGCGGGTGTTTCTGCTGATCATTGCTTTTATTTTTGTAGGCTGGGCGGCACTATTCTATGTTGCATTCGCTCTGATGGCACCCCGTGCCACTCCCTTCGGGGTCGAACAACCTGGGCAAGATGACGGGAGATTTCTCAGCGTCTTCAGTACGATCCGCTGCGTATGGCGAGCAGCTATCTTCCCGAAGCGGTTATATTTGTCGGGTCCTGTGGCACCGACCTTGTCGGAAATTCCCCGAATGACAAGGTATGGCACTTTGTTTCTGAAGGCCACCTGTCCGACGGCGCCTCCTTCCGCTTCTACACACACGCCATGGAAGGTTTTACGCAGCTCCTGCCCCAATCGAGCGTTTGCCACAAACTGATCGCCGGTGAGGATTTTCCCTCTCAAAACCCGAAACTTCCGATGTTTGATCTCTTTTGCCCCCATTTCAGCCGCCCTCAAGAGACCCGCGTTGGCTGCAAACACAGAGGTTTTCAAGAAGGGAATGACGCCAGGTGGGAATCCCAGTGCTGAGAAGTTAACGTCATACTGCTGCGTTTTCGTTGATAAAATCACATCGCCAATCCGAAGAGTGGGGTGTATCGCCCCTGCAGTGCCCGTAAAGATGATTTGTTTGACATGAAACCGGTCAATCAGAATCTGGGCAACCAGCGCCGCGTTGACCTTGCCGACGTCAGAAATTCCAATCACAACGGACTTCCCGCACAAGGTGCCCTTGGTAAATCTAACTCCGCCGTACGTCACTGTGGACTCTATGCGCATGTTTTGACGCAACAGAGCGATCTCCTGATGGACAGCCCCCAGTATTCCAGTCGCCATGTCTACGGCCCCCCTGACTTGAGTTCAATTATCATATGTACCCATTCGAATGGCGCGCACTGGCGAGTAACTCATTGGTCCCTTTGGAATCCGCATCTGTCCAATTGACAGTTCGACAGTCAGTTCAGAGATCTTTTCCATGGATGCGCAATCCATGAGCGTCACAGCTAAAATGGTGTCTCATGGCTTGTTTTGTAGGGGGAAGCAGGAGAAAACCTTCCGCTGTCGCTATGTATGTGTTACTCGAAAAATTGCAAGTGCGATTTTTCTTCTTTGTAATAATGTTTCTGCTAGCGTATAGTGGCCGATTGCTGACGGAATTGCCTGTCCAAAAGTTGACGGGTAGAATGTCCTTGACGGAGGTAAAGAAAGACCCCTTTTCGCGATGACGCACCACCGTCATCGCAGGGGTCTCTCACACAACACTCGTATGGTGATTATAACACAGTATGAGCTACTGGGAACGGATATAGATGGCTTTTTTGGTCAGGAGTGCGGAATGCTTGCCTTGTCCTTGTTGTCAGGGCGCGCTGGAGTTGTTCGGTCGAAGGCGGCGTAGTCAGATCCTCGGATCGGGCGGGAAGCAGTGGTTGCTCATCCGACGTCTGCATTGTGTCGACTGTAACAAGATCCATCACGAGCTTCCCGATGTGTTGGTTCCCGATAAACGTCATGAAGCGTCAAGCATCGAGCAGGTCATCGAGAATCGAGAGTCCTCCAGTGTGTCGGCCGACGAGTCGACCCTGAACCGCTGGCGCGCGTGGTTTGCGTGGTGGGCCCCGTATGCCTGTGGATGTCTGGAGGCATTGCGGCAACGATTCTTCCTGTGTGTCGAGGCTTCGTCCAGCCCGACACCCTCTGCACTCCGTGACCTTGGACGGTATGTTGGCAATGCTGGCGGATGGCTGGCCAGAACGGTCCGTCCTATAGCCAACGCTCATTTGTACGTAGCAACCCGTTCGGCGTGGATGTCCACGTAGATCGGCGGTAGATTCATGCCAGACTCTCTTTCATTGGAGGTGGATGGCATGAAAGACCATCAAAAAGCAGAAGACACGGCGGCTGTACGGGTGCAGTGGTTGGCTCCACTGTTGGCACCCGGGCTGGATGCGGCCCGAAAGCGGGTGCTCATGGCCGAGGTCTGTGCACAGACGGGCCTATCCGAGCGAACGGTGCGGCGGTATCTGGCGCGGTACCAGGAGTCCGGGTTCTCTGGACTCAAGCCTAAGGGTAAGGGCACATCCTCCCGGTCAGCGATCCCGGAATCTTTGTTGGAGCAAGCCATTGTATTGCGCAGAGAGGTACCCGGACGCAGCGTCGCGGGAATTATTCAGATTCTGGAATGGGAAGGCAAGGCACAACCGGGTGAAATCAAGCGCAGTACCTTGCAGGAGCGGTTGACGGCCCTTGGATACAGTAGCCGTCATATGCGGATGGTGACGCAAACGGGCGTAGCAGCCCGGCGGTTTGCCCACCCTCACCGTAACCAGTTGTGGATGAGCGACATCAAATATGGGCCGCACCTTCCGATCGGTCCACGCGGCAGTCAGCAGCAGGTGTACCTGGTGGCGATGATCGATGATGCAACGCGGCTGATTCTGCATGCCGAATTTTACCTCACGCTCGACCAGGTCATCGTGGAGGACTGCTTTCGTCAAGCGGTACACAAGTACGGAGCGCCGGATGCAGCGTTCTTCGATAATGGGAGACAATACCGCACGAAGTGGATGATGCGCACTTGCTCAAAGCTCGGAATCCGCCTGCTCTATGCGAAGCCCTACGCCGCAGAATCTAAGGGTTATGGAAAGCCCGCCGTTATGTGAAGTGAATCCTCGAACACCGCGCTACTAGCCACTCTTCCTTGAAATGACTTTTCATAATACCCCAAACTGGGAATGCGCATCACGCGCCAATCCAGTTCGGGAGGATTCCATCAGGGTTCGACCATCCTTCTTTGGACTTTCTCTTCTCTCCCATGCCTTGGTTCTCGACAATTGAAAAGCGCGGTTCATTCGCCTGATGCAACAAGGAACGCCGCCTTTTCGTAGGCGAAGACTCTGAATTCGAGTGTCTACCCCTGCGGAGAGGCGGCGTTCTTTACGAGACGTTCCCACCTCTTGTCCTCTCGATGGCCTTGGTGGGTGGTGGTGGCAAACGTTCCTTTTAATGACTTAGCGGTGGCGTGAACTTTTACGCTGCGTTTCCTTTCACTTTTAGTATGCATTAAACAGACAACCCCGCCGTTTTTAAGTGCACGTTGTGGATGCGTCAGGCAAGTACGTCAACGACATCTTCGGGATCGGCGATACGTTGGGTGCGCCAGCCATTTCGCAACACGATCGCATAATACAGCGCTGTCACCACAATGACACCTCCGGTGATCTCCAGAAATCTTGGCGTTTGCTGGGTCAACACGTAGATCAAGCTGATAAGCACAAGCAGTGCAGGAAGTGGCCACAGGGGCATGCGAAAGACCATTCGTTCTGGGAATTTTCGTCTGGCAAAGAATGAAGCCACTGAAACCAGCGCATAGATGAGAACAAGGACAACGCCCGTGAATGCAAGCACTGCACTGAGACTGCCCACAACAGAGATGATGAGTACCATGATCCCCCAAACGATTGCGATCCGCACTGGCACGCGCGTGGACGTAGATACATTGGACAGCCATTCTGACAAGCGTCGGGTAAACATGCCGTCTCTCGCTGCATTGTAGAACACGCGAATATAGCTCATGTTCACCGCAATTGTACAATCCAGGGTGGCAATGATGACGCCAATCAACAAAATGGTTGCGATGTTGCCACCAAGCGCTTGTTGAACAATGGCGTACGCAGGCATGGTCGCCGAGGTAGCGGCTCCGAGATTCTTCGCCGCCAACGTCAATCCTAGCACAGCCAGCGTCTCAATGACGACGCCAATGACGGCAGAGATGATGATGGTTCGGGACAGCACTCTCCGGACGTTGGTCGTCTCCTCGGAAAAGTTTTGGGACAGTTCATAGCCGGAAAACGAGAACAGAGTGATGGGCAGAGCAACAAACAGAACCCCGATACCCAGGCTGCCGCCAATTCCTCTCGCCTCGACCGCGCGTGTTGTAAAACCAAGCGAGAGCGGATGAATTACGTGAGAAAAACACAGTATGGTGACTGCTATGATGATGGCAAATTCAAGTATCACCATGACTGCCGTCACCCAAGATGCAGAATGTATGCGGGCCATGGCGAGCAAAGTCGCCAAGACAATAACCGCGATCACAAAAATGGTCGTCGATATCCCCGGAAACATGGTGTTCAGATAACTCGCCGTGCCAATCGCCAGTGACGGCACAGAACCAAGCCCCAACAATAGATATAGGATGGCCGTGATCAGTCCCAATGGTTTGCCAAAGACGCGAAGAATAATGGCATAAGCCCCTCCGGAAATGGGAAAGGCGGTGCCCAACTCTGCGTACACCAAACTATTGAGAACGGCGATCACCCCACCCACCAGAAATGCGAGCGCCACACCTGTTCCGACCGTGGTCAGCATAGAGCCGAAGCTGATGAATACGGATGTCGTCGGCGAAACACTGGATACGGCAATGGCCAACAATGTTCCAAATCCCAGACTCCGCTCCAAGCCTTGTGCCTTTTTGTTGTTGGCTGACATAGAAATTCCCCCTTGCAACTCGAGTGCAATACTGTTCAAACAAACGACAGAGATAAAAAAGAATTGTCCGTACTCTTGATCGGCGGACGCTTATGCCTGATGCACGACTCGACCGCCCATCATTGTCAACACGGCACGCGCTGATTTGATGTCATCTGGCGAAATCTGAAACAGATTCCGGTCAAGCACCACTAGATCCGCCAATTTCCCAACTTCCAAAGTTCCGAGTTCCGATTCTCGAAAAGCACCATAGGCAGAACCCATGGTATAGGCACGCAGTGCATCGGCCAGTGCGATTCGTTCTTCTGGATTCCAACCACCAGAGGGTTCTCCGTCGTCATGAACTCGAGTCACAGCACGATATACAGAGACGAACGGATTTAACCCAACCACCGGGAAATCAGTACCAAACGCCATAGATGTTCCATGGCTTTGCAACGTGCGCATCGGCCACAAGTAACGCAAGCGCTCCCCTGCAAATCGATATCGATACGGGTTGTCAGTGAAACACTGTGTGGCCGCAACATGTTCAGGTTGCATGGAGGCAATCACACCCAGGTCAGACAGGCGACGGATGTCGTCCGGATGAATGACCTCGATATGTTCTATGGCGTGCCGTGAATCACGTTGACCGTTGAGATTGCGGGCATGTTCATAGAGATCGAGCCCCAAGCGGACGGCTGCGTCCCCACAGGCATGCAAACGGATGCGAAACTTTTCACGATCTGCATCTGCCACCCATGTTTGAATTACATCTGGAGGTATGAGTGTGTCACCGCATGTGTCTCGTCGGTCCGAGTACGGATCGACCGTGAAGGCTGTGTAGGCGGACGGAACTCCATCGAGGAATTGCTTTAACCCGGAAAATTGCAATGTCTTTGACCGGTATTGCGCTCTCTGGTTTCTCGCTTGTTCCAAATTGCCGTTCAACGCAGACAGGAAGTGCAGGCGCAATGTTAGTCGCTCATTTTGTTCAAACCACTCGTACAACGACAGATCGCCAAAATCGAGCCCTGGCAAAGGAAACATATCATGCACAGCCGTCACTCCCAGTTGCCGCGCTTGTCTCAGGAAGTTATCCAATAGATTCTGGCGTTTGCCCCAAGGAAGGATGCATGCATTTTGCCACAAACCCATCGCGGTTTCATAGAGGAATCCGGTCGGATCCCCGGTATTATCTCTCTCCACCCTACCAAAGGGCGGGTCTGGGGTGGTTCGAGAAATGCCTAATTCCGCTAGGGCGCGCGTGTTAAGCCAAGCGCCATGCAGTTCCGCATTGAACAGAAATGCCGGTCGATCCCGAACGACTTCATCTAGTGAGTGCCTGCTTGGCAATTGTTTGTGTTCCCAGTTGTCCTTGTACCATCCCCAACCAATTATCCACGAGTCGTTTGGGTGCGCATCTGCAAATTCTTTGACACGCATGGCAGCCTCGCGCTCAGAACGCATTGTGGACAGGCACACACTGTCGAGAAAGAGACTACCCATCATCAGATGAACGTGAAAGTCATGAAAACCAGGTAAAATCAACTGGTTTTCAAATTTAAATTGTCGCGTTACCGGACCGATGCATGGTTCCACGTCCTCCGACGATCCGATGCCGATGATGGTTTGCCCAGCAACCGCAATGGATAGCGACTCCGGCTCATTTCTCATCCCCGTAAAAACAGCATTGCTAGATAACACAAAATCTGCTTGCACCTTTCGGCTCCCTCCCTAATACCAGGTGACGAACACTGTTGCAAAGCCTACCGCAATTCTTGATGGAGCAGCGGTGCATACGTTTCCGGACGACGATCTCGCAGGAATTGAAGGAGATGGCGTGCAGAAGAAATATCGTTTCTGTCTATTTCCTGCACGAGAACCCCTTCTTCCCCATTCAGCTGTGAGATAATTTCACCAAACGGATTGCTGATGAAACTCCCTCCATAGAACGTCATTTCGTCTTCCTTGCCCGTTCGATTGACGACAGCCACGAAGGTTCCGTTGTAAATGCCATGTGCGGAAATTGCCTTTTCCCAAATCGGTTTTGTCGATAACTCTGGATGGTCAGGCTCCGAACCAATGGCCGACGGATAAAACAGGATCTCTGCACCTTTGAGGCTTAAGATTCGAGCCACTTCGGGAAACCACTCATCCCAGCAAATCCCAACTCCAATCCGCCCGAAACGCGTGCTGTACACCGGATAATTCGAATTTCCAGGTGTGAAATAGTACTTCTCGTGATACTGCGGGCCATCAGGGATGTGCGATTTTCTTGTGGTTCCCAGCAATCGCCCGTCAACGTCAAACACAGCGGCCGTATTGAAGTACAAACCACGGTCCGCCTTTTCATAGAATGGCACGATGAGAACGATGCCAAGTTCTCCTGCCAAAGTACCGAGTCTATGCAAAACAGGGTTCTCTTCTACGGATCGAGCCAGTTCGTATCCGTGTATGTCTACCCGCTGGGCAAGATAGGGAAGATCAAACAGTTCCTGTAGGCAAATGATTTGAGCACCCCGTGTTGCGGCCTCAATCACTCGAGCTATGGTCCGCTCGATGTTTTCTTCAATGTGATTCGTGCAGGAAATTTGCACAAGACCGAGCGTGACCTTGTTGTCCATCCTGTAACTCCTTTCTCCAAATGTTCTTTTACTTAAATTTCTTTCGCTTGAATAACGATAAGCAAATTTCATGCCAAGGGTCGATTCCGTTTTGTCTTCTGAAAAACACACCAATGTCATTGTCTTTTGTGCTAATATGATGATTAATTTCATCTCTTGTCAAAAAAATATGCGACTAAATGACAGAGTGCGCAGTGTTTTCTGAATGTTAATGAAACATATCATTACAATGTTTTTTTTCATTGGTCCTACCCGATATGTTCTATCCCGAGGAGGTATAGCGCATGAATGAATTGCGTATACTAACGGACTGGGTTACGAACCAGATCACACCAAGTGATCCATTCATCTTGTCTCAAGAGCAGTATGAATGGGTCAAGACCCACTTAGGTGGTCGCGCCGCTGAGTTTCGCCAGGACATAGAGAGCGAAGTTCGCCAGTTGTGCCATGGTCGCATATTGGAGTTGGATTTGGGGCGTATTCGTTTCTGTGCGGTGCGTCTCGAAGATCATGTATTAGTGGGCTTACGGTTGGACTCCGCAGCCAGCGGGAGAGACACCATAAAACAACACGACGGTTCCAGACCCCCGTTCCTGAGCGAATCTCCCCGAATGAAACAGGTAGAGGACATTCTGCAAAAGGTTTCTTTCGTCGATTCTACGGTTCTTCTGCTCGGACGGTCCGGTGTTGGCAAGAGCCGAATCGCCCGTCTCATACACAACGCCAGCAGCCGTTCGCATCAAAACTTCCTCTCGGTCAATTGTGGAGCCTTGCCTGAGTCTCTGATGGAAGCCGAACTGTTTGGGTATGCGCCTGGAAGTTTTACGGGTGCGGATCGCTCAGGCAAGAGGGGCATTTTTGAAGCGGCGAATGGCGGAACTGTATTTCTGGACGAGGTTGCTGATCTCCCCGTGAGTCTTCAGGTCAAACTGCTTCAAGTTCTCCAGGATCGATGTATCCGTCGCATCGGCGCGACTAGCCCAGTGATGATTGACGCGCGCGTCATTGCAGCTACGAACCGTGATCTTCCGCTGCTTGTAAGGCAAAGAGAGTTTCGCGAGGATCTATATTATCGGCTGAACGTCATTCCAATCGAAATTCCTAGTCTGTGCGAAAGACGAGAAGAAATTATTCCGCTCGCACGCCTCTTCTTGAACCGTCTTTCCGAGAAATACGGATTACAAAAATCGTTCGACCCCTTGGTCGAAGCGGCGTTTGAGTCGTACCATTGGCCCGGAAACGTGCGTGAGTTGGAAAATCTGGTGGAGAGGCTGTTCATCATTCACGATGAGTTGGTGATCATGTGGGAACATCTTCCATCCAACATCCGTACGTCGGAAACGGGTGCGTCCGCCAATCCGCGTTTCGGGTCGCTGAGGGAAGCGAAGCGAGAGTTGGAATGCCAAATGATTATCCATGCATATTCAATATACCAAAGCACTTACAAAGTGGCGGAAGTTCTTCAGGTAGACCAGTCGACGATTGTCAAAAAAATGCAAAAATATCGCAATAGGGGCATGCCCATTTGACTGGTTCTGCGTTTAACTATCGATCCCATCATGACAAGGAGCTGAAAAATCTATGATTCGACTTGGGCTTGCTCAGGTTCGAGGTGTACTTGGGGACAAAGAGCACAATTTAGCGCGGGCCCTGACTATTCTCCATGAGTTTAGCAAGCGGGGATGTGACTACGTCATCTTCCCCGAACTGTTTCTGTCAGGCTATTACATTCGGAATCACATTCGACAATTGGCCGAGCCTTTGACGGGCGACAGTATTCGGGCACTTTGCAGGCAAGCACGGGAACTGAACATCGGTGTGGTCATGGGTTTTCCGGAAGAGGATAATGGGCGATTCTACAATTCGGCGGTCCTGATTGAGCGTAACGGTTCCATCACCGGAATATCTCGAAAGACACATCTATTCGCGGAGGAGAAAGAGTATTTTCACCAAGGCGACGATTGCCCTTTGCATACATTGGTATCAGGGGAACGGGTAGCCATTATGATGACATTTGATCTCGAATTTCCAGAACTCCCTCGCCAGTATGCGTTGCAGGGGGCGGATATCTTCGTCGTTCTCCATGCCCATACAGTTCCGTACGAGTCTCATCAGGAACTCTTCCTTCGGGTGCGGGCTTTGGAGAATCAAGTGTTTGTCGCGGCGGCCAATCGCGTGGGTTTAGAAAATACAACCCTGTTCTTTGGTGTAAGCGGTGTGGTGTCACCGACAGGCGAATTTCTTGTGAAGGGAGGAAACGATGAAGAATTGGTGACCGCAGATGTGGACGTCTGCGATATTCAGACAGTCCGGCAAACGGAATTGATGAACTATCTAGGCAATCGGCGGGCAGACATATATCAGAAGTTCCACGAGTGACAAGTCGGAAACGGATGACGAACGGTTGCTCGGGCAGGCGGCCGCGAACCAGCAAATGCAACGAGTGATCGAGAAGTTGAAGATTCGAGGGGAAAAGGGAAAGCACAGGGTGAAGAAAAACACATAAAAATGCCACCCGCGGGTCTGCATCGCGGAGAGGCGCCGGGTGGACTGTTAACGGTGCGTACCATAGGCGGGTGGGGATTCTGCAACAACTGATCGCTTTGGTCTGATTCACACCGTGCACAAGATCCAGATGCAGGGGAAATCGATGCGAAAATTGCAAAATTCCTTGCCAACCAAGAGCGAGAGTGATATGTAAATAAGTAATCGCAGGGTAGGGTCGAAAGCGGCTGGGAATTACCGGATTGAGTGGCGGGAATGGCCGGAATACGCACGAGATCTTTGACGGCGGTGTTCTCACCTACAGCGGCGTGATTACACTCGCAACGCATGCGATCGACGGAAAATAACAAATGATTGATACCGCCACACTCCATACTCATCACCTCACGATAGATTTACGTCCATATTGCATTTTTCGGCCCTACTGTGCAACAGGCACTGGGTTCTTGGTGACGCATACTTATCCGCCCGCATCAGCAACAGAGCGTTCCAGCGCCTCCTCAAAAGAGCAATTCACGTACTTCCGTTCGGCCTCTCGATATTTTGTGTGGAATCCGAAAATGGTGATGCATTGTCAAATTTAGTCGGAGGGGATGTCTCTTGTGGTTCTGATGTCCAACCATAGGAGGGCGCTTTGGTCTGATTTACAGTGGATTCTAATGGTTCATTTTTGACTTCTAAGATGTACTCCTTATACACGTGTTCTCTTCCTCCATTCTTCTCATACCAGTCTTGAATACGTTTGTTGTGCGCCTCGTCGCTTCTCACCTTGGATTCAATGTCTATATAGTCCTGATAACTGTCATATTCCCAAATGGCAAAAATCTCTGTGATATTATCGTCATTCGCCTTCATCCACCGACCTATTAGACGAGCACCGTGTTTGATCTGGTTAGGCAGGTTTGTGTTATTGAAATGAACATTGAAAATGTCGACAAAATCACTCTTTACGATATAAGACTTCCGTCTATAGAACATAAGCACTCCTCCTAAATCAATTGAGTCATCCGGGGCACACTGTGTAACCTGTTTGGCATATGAAGCGTCTATCCGGGAACCGTGGATGTCAGGAGGGTGATGTTGCGTTGAAATCGCAGGGGAAATTTCGCGCGGCGTCTATTGCTCTCGTTACAAGTGCGGGGATCCTGTTGCCGGGGTTTAGAATCACGTCCGCTGCTTTATTGCAGCAGTCCAGTCAACACATCGGGCAGAAGGGGGAGGCGGCAATTCGTACACGAACTGCTGGAACCCCGGTAGCGCACAATGGGAAAGGTCCGCATTTATTATATCTCAAAATGTTTAGCCAGCACGATGGGGGGGGGGGTGTATTACAAAATCACTATTGGTTGTGGCGATGACCAGTTGGAGGCGTCAAGAAGATCGGCAAACTCAGCGAAAGAAACGGGTTCCATGTACTCTGAAACGAATTTGGGATCGTAAAGTCATCGGGAGCCCCTTGTGTCGCACTCGCACCCTTTAGCGACAGAACACGACTCTAAAAATGTAAGCTAAAGGTTGCAAACCGATGCACGCCTGTGCCGTGGGCGATCAGATCATGTGCATGAAGAAACTCTGCAGCACGCCTTACCTCTTGAAGAACGACTGGTTCGAGACCCAAGCGGTGATGCGATCCATAAATCTGATTTACGCTATCTAACTGTGATATTCTTTCTAATGACTTAACCAAGTCAACGGGTTCTGTTGTCGGATAAAATGCATCGATGGTTCCCTCATATAGGAGATCTCCAGTGAATAAATACTCATTCGTTCTATCGTATACACAAACGTGACCAGGTGAATGACCTGGCGTATGAAGGACTTCGAGCGTGCGATTCCCCAAGGATATGATGTCGCCGTCTCTTAACATTCCCGTTGGATTGCCTTGGAACGGTGTGTAAGTCTCGGGGTGAAAGGTTTCAGGAACTGCAATTGTGATTTCTCGTGCCATATCTCTCCGAATCACTGATAGTGGCAAGCCTTTAATTCCACTCTGGAGCCAATCGGCTTCATTTTCATGGACGTATAACTTATCAAATTCTCCGTGGCTCCCGATATGGTCCCAATGTACATGTGTCGTAAGCACAACAATCGGCAAATCGGTCAACTGATCCGTAATTCGCTTTATGTTGTCGATTCCAAGCCCTGTGTCAATTAGAACAGCATGATCCGTACCAATGAGCAGAAACGAATGGACGTGTTCCCAATGTCCATATTCGCTGATAGCAAAGGTGTCACTATCAATTTGTTCAACCGTAAACCAAGAGTCGGTTATCCCCAATCACTTCACCTCTTTTCGCTTGCCCAATCTGCCAGTAACCTGCCCGTTAACTGCGCAACGTCTGAGTTTCCTTGTTATTATAAGCCATACCCCAACATGGCGTCAGCAGGAATCGATACGTACGTCAGAATCGGGTTAATAATCCGTTTGTCTGGTCCATCGATGACTTCAATCTGAAAGCCCCGTTTGCCGGTTCGAACGTTGCTTTGTATACGGGCTTGAGCGCTCAGTCGGCTCTGCCTGAGGGGTACAAGGAAAAACTGTAGCTCCGCTATATGCGACGGCAGTTTCAGATTGTCGAGACTTGGCAGGGGATGCTTCGGCACCACCAATTCACCTTCACCGTGTACATTGGCAAAAGAGGAGGGTATCGTAACACATTGATTGTAGCCGCCCGCTAGGGCGGCAGGATCGTTACGGATTTTTCTCCGCGGACTGGCGCTGTTTATCGAGAAGGGCCGTAAAACCTTGACGTTTAGGCCGAGGATACAAGGTGTGCGCTAGACTTCTTACGGGTCGTGCGAGATACTGTAAACATGACCCACAATCACAATCTGGCCAAGTCCATCGCGAATGTCGGTTGGAGCGAGATCATCCGGCAACTGGAATACAAGGCTGCGTGGCACGGACGTAAGCTTTCCGCAAAACGCCAAGGCAAGCCTCAGAGAAGCAGGAAAGCCGAGCCGTGAGACTCGGAATCCTAGTCCCTCGAGGCGAGGGTGAGGAGGAGGCCAAATTCATAAGTTGTAGCATCTTCCATTGTTGGTCTTGCCCTTGTATTTTTGGGCGCCCGTACGCGGGGAATAGAACAAGGTGCGCTCTAGTGTGAAAGCGAACGAAGGAGCTACGAAGGATGAGCCGGTTGGTGGAGCGCATACGAGCGTATCACGCACGCTATGCGCCCGCCAGATGGCAAGATCGCAAGGGGGTGCCGTACCTACCATGAAACCGATCAACGAACCAGTCGCCAGGAAATCGCCACAATCCACCTCGTCAAATCGCGCGTTTATCCAGGAGATGCACGCAAGATTCAACGGACAGTGCCAGTCCTGTGGACAAAGAATGGATCAGCGTGTGGCTCACTATCGTCGGGTGGATCCCAATCAATCCCGCTCCGTGGATAACGCCATCCTGGTTTGCTGGGACTGCTACCGAGGGCACCGGAACCCGGCGCTGGAGGGGTTTCCCGCAGAGGAGGCCGTCATTGTCAAAGTGGCGGGGCTTACTGGATGGAATGAATCGATCGTAGTCGCGTGGTTGTCGGAGTTCGCCAAGCGCTACGCCTTGACCGCGATGAATTCCCATGGGTTTCGGCGCTATTGGTCATGGGATCGTGAACTGCCGTTCCGAATTGTGGATGTGGAGAATGGACGCATTGTGCGAGTCAAACGCGCTCGCGCCGGGGGAACTGGACAGGGTGTACTTGGCGCGGAAGCAGTTGACCCCGATTGCCAAGCTCCCGCACCTTGATCTATCGCGGCTCCTAAATCACGTGTAGAGGCATTATCGGAGGCCACTGATCGATCAAAGGCCTACTTAGCTGCTCAGGCCATAGAGGAGTTTGTCGAAGTCCAGGAGTGGCAAATAAAAGCCATTCAAGTTGATCGTTAAATGGCTGACATTAGCCGTTCAAGACTTCGAGGAAGCCATGCAATACATCCATCAAGTGAATCCGGAGGCGGCAGATGTCGTTGAACCTGATGTATGTGTATCAGCCTCGGGATGAAGGGGGCCGATCGCCAAATTAGTTAACATAATATATATTATCGGACGTAAACATTTTGTGCCTCTAGATAACTCACTGAGGAATTGCTGCAAGTCGCTTTGACTATATGAGAGGTTATGCTCACTGACAATTGCTGATGGCGAGTCTCGGAGAAATTCCAAATGTCGCCTTAAGTCGATACCGCACCTCTTCTCCCGCCTGAAGCATTTGCAGACTCCCGTTGGATCGAGCTTCCGTTCGACCGCCAATTCCTTTACAATTCGCAGGCTCTATGCCCAGAACATATGTACCTTGCTCTGACACCTTCCACTGATATAGATAAGGTAATGTGCTCATGTCAAAATCCAGCCGCAGCGCCATACCGATACCGTGGTTTTCAATCGCGACCGAGCCAAATCCGTCTTCCCCCGGCGTCAATTCATGCAGAAAAACCTGCTCCGGAAAGTTTGCCTCAGGTTCGCTCATTCGCAGCGCTTGACTAAGGCCCGCGGCCGCCACAGCGTCTCTCGGAGTCGTGCTGGCAACATTCATCACGATTTCGGTTCCCGGAGCGATGAGCGGAAAACCGAAATTAAAGTGATACAGCATCATGTGGGGCGTCGGGTGAGCACCGTCGTTTTTCAGCACATCCTCGATCCAGAAACAGTCGCTGCCGAGTTCTGTTTCGTATGTCCGTCGAAGGGTGATGCATTCGCCAAACAGTCGACTCTGTCGCACCTCTCCCGACAATCGGAGCCTGTAGTTGTCGCCCTCCCAACCGTTTTCGATGCGAACCGACATGGCAGGCAAGAAGGTCGCCCAACCGTGCTGAGGAAGGAAGTGACCGTCATCCGTACAGGCTGCTCCGAACTGTGTATAACCGGCCGTGAAGAACAGACCGCCCGTGAAGGCTCTCAAGAGGCGTGCTTCCCCATCGCCGGCGTAAGAAGGATGAACGTCGCCGACAGCCGATCGCCAGGCCACTGGAATGCCGGAAAACGTACAATCCGTAATGTCGAATCCACGGTCCGCGTTCACGGTAAATGCCAGTCCACCGCCGTTTTCTACGATATAAAGTCGGCTGCCGCGAGCCGGACCGTCGGTTGCTTCTACGGCCCGAACGCGCGCCAACTGCTCGATCGACCCAGCGAGATCCCCCACCGACTGTCGCGAATAGCGAACTCTCATAGCGCGCTCACTTCCCATCTTATGGTCAATGACCCCGACTTACGCTTCGACGATTCCCGGGACGCGCTCGATGCGGGGATCCGTAAAGATGTCCGCTTCGTCGCGGCTGGTACTCGAAAATTCGGACACCACAGCGCCTTCTCCAGCGGCCTGAAACCAGTGGAGCGTGTTTGGCGGAATCGTGTACTGCTCGCCCGGATTCAATTCCACTTCATGAAATACCGTGTAGTACGCTTCACTGCCTGCAGGAACCTGCGCCTTGCGGTCCGCAGTCGGAATTCCTTCGACGTATAGCCAGACTCTGCCCCAGCGACACCGGAACGTCTCCATTTTCCCCGGTCCGCCTTCGATCGGGGGATGCCTGTGTTCTGGGCAGGTCTGGTGTGGAAAGAGCACCAACTCCTTCGCACAGTAATGCTCCGTATTCACATAAGTTACGAGTTCCAGGCCTGTCCGTTCCAGTTCTCCCAACCCAAACTCAGCAATTTCTATGTTTTCCCTCTCCTCGGGCGAGAGTACGATATGCACCCTGGAGAGAACCTCCAGCGCTTTTGCCTGCGCCTTCTTCACTTGGCTATTCGTCAGCATATGCGCCACCTCCCTGCGCGTGAACGGAATCGCGGGGGCTCATCCAGACACTCCCCCGTTCGTTCCACTCCCATCCGTTCAGATCGATATCAACTGTACGCCGCGTCCAACCGGCATCAATCCGCTGCCATACAGATTCCCACGACTGCACGCCGCTCGTGGCGTCCGCGGCCTCTACGTTACAAGCGCCAACGGCGACAGCGCCTGTTAGAGCGTCCTCCGGATTCTGACCGTGAAGGAGCCCCGTAAGGAATCCAGCGACGGTACAGTCACCCGCTCCAGTCGTTCCCATGACATCC
>JAJZCB010000139.1 GCA_021846285.1 Bacillota bacterium | reverse complement strand
CACCGTGGTATCCCATCGTTCTGGAGAAACTGACGATGCCTTCATTTCCGATTTGGCCGTGGCCACCAACGCCGCTCAAATGAAATCAGGAGCGCCTGCCCGTGGAGAACGCGTCTCGAAATACAATAAACTCATGACAATTGACAGAGAAATAGAGGGGCTTTCCATGGCCAAAGGTCTATATGCGCCACCAACACACCATTACGATCCTGGCGCTCATGGCTAATGTCGGGGTGGACGATACATCGAGCGTTCGCGTTGATGTTTTGTCGCAACGGTGGGATTGACGCACTCATTGTGAGGACCTGCGGGTCGTTCTTTGCCTCCCGTCGATTGTTCAGCGACTGCCGTTGGAAGAGAACGAGGGCAAAGCGTACTTTCGACCGGAAGGTGTGAGGAGAGTGTTTTCAATTCTTGATTTGACCGCACAAATGGCTGGAAGAGAGGTCTGAGTCATGGGCGATATCCATGGCGAGTTCGCCTTATTTGGAAACGCTGCTGCGAAAGATTCACTATTGCCCAGATACGCATTTGATCGTTACCTCAGGGGATATGGTAGACCGTGGTCCGAACTCGCCTTCGGTTGTTGCCTGGTTTCGGAATCACGGACATGCGATTCGAGGGAACCATGAAGTTATGTGGTTTGAAACACTGGCTTTAGCCGGCATTGCAAACAATTCCGTCAACCGGTTCACAAACTGCATTTCTTTCCACTTTGCGTAGATCTTCGAATTTAAGAGCCTAAAGGTTTCCGTGAGAGTGCCCACCTGATTGAGTTTAATCAGGATGGTATTTTCAATCCCCGTCTGAATGCTCTTTTGAAATATCTCGCAATTGGTGACGAAAATGTTATCGTGAACCCTGGAAACGAAGAAGTCACTCTTTGCCCAGGCCCTCTCGCTTGGCATATGTTGCCGCTTCCACGCGACTTGACATGTGCAGTTTGTCGAGGATGTTGCGCACATGGAAACGAACCGTAATTTCGCTGATGTTCAGCCGCTGGGCGATTTCCTTGTTGGCGCTGCCCGCGCCGAGTTCTCTCAAGACCTCCACTTCGCGGGCCGTAAGCGGTTCAACGAAACCCTCTTCCACAGGGAGCGGCCTTGGATGAAACCTGTCTGAGCGGAAAATTCGCAACGCCAAATCACCCGGTATGACTGCCTCCCCCAGATAAACGCGACACACCCCGTGCACAAGTTCATCAGGATCGATCATTTTTAAGATATATCCCTGCGCCCCCTGCACCATCGCGTCAAACAGCGACTTTTCCTCTTCATTGGCGCTGAGAATCAGGATCTTCAGCTGCGGACAGAGCACATGAAGACGTTGAATGACTTCGAGACTGGTCAATTTGGGTTTGGACAACTCCATAATGAGCACATCCGGCAAACATCGTTCCACCAAATCAACGGCGTCCGCACTGTCGGTTCCTTCACCAACGACTTCGATGCCTTCAGTCGCTTGCAAAATACCGATCACTCTGCCCCGAAAGAGTGGGTGAACATCCACCACAGCAACCCGAATTGTCACCCAATCATCTCCCCGGCTTGTTCTAGGTCTTACGCGGAGTGGCATCAGACGATATCAATCCTGAATTATGACAGTCTTCTGAGCGCCCATGTAGACACAAATGAGCTAGTTCATTTGTGTCAGTACTTAACGACGTAGCCTCATCTTATGAGACTACGGCATTCCCGCATTGGGGAACCACAATTAGTCCGTTTCACACTGTTGTCGCATCGCCTTTTCACATTAATGTTAGTGGTAGCGATATGGGAAAGGGGTGGACGTCATGGTCGACTTGTCTAATGCGTGGCCAAACTATTATGCCGGGTTTTTGTGGCTGATCGTATTTATCGGTTTTGCCATTGTGAAGTATCCGCACAGCAAACGGGGGGATCATACGTGAACTTGACGGCGCGCATCCGCAAGCAGGTTTCGGAGCAATTGTCCTGGGATCGCCTGCTTCCTTCAGAACAGCCGGCTTACGTTTCTTCCCTGGTTTACAGTTTCGGCGTCCTGACGCTGAGCAGTTTGGTGGTTGTGATCGTTTCAGGCATTGTGATGTCGGCGAAAAGCCCAGTTTGGTATCAAACCTCGACAGTCGGGGAATACTTCCGAGCCATCCATTTCTGGAGCGTGCAGGCGTTTTTCTTCTTCATGACGATGCACTTGGTTGTGCAATTCTTTATGGGCTCCTGGCGTGAAGGCAGGGCTTTGACCTGGGTTCTCGGGGTGCTGTCTTTCGGGGTCGGGGTGCTCACGGCATTTACCGGTTATCTATCGCGGGGGGATTTTTTCGCGCAATGGAATCAGGTGCAGAGTAAAGACGCATTCAACGGCGCAGGGTTGAACGGGTTTTTCAACGCACTGGACAACGGTCAGATTTACGGATTGCATATCGCCGTACTGCCGACAGTACTCATCGTGCTCGTTGCTTGGCATTTGATCGCGGTGCGGGGCAAGGGCGTAGTGCCGCCCTATCCAATCGAAGACAACACAGGCGCGAAAGTCGGTGAGCGGTCGTGAAACAAGCCTACCAATATCCGGACGCCAAACGGTTTCCGATGAAAGACTTTGACATGGTTAAGGAAGGGATTCTCAGTCTCATCGTGATTACGGTTCTCGTCTTGATCGTGGCCGCCATCGCGGGCGCCCCCTATCGACCGGCGGTCACGAATCAGCAGGTCGCCATGCAGAGCCCGTTGGTGATCGAACAGACTGCGCTCGGCGATTTGGACGGTTCCGGCTCGATAGCTTCGTATGGGCCGCCGTACAACAACGGAACAGGCAGCGTACAATCCATCGCGGGATTCTCTCCGCAGACTTGGTGGGGCATATCGTATCCGGTGAACACGGCGACGGATGACGTGATCACGCCCCTGTCGATGCTGGCGAGCGCGTCCGGCAACAGTCAACTGGCGAAAGCGCTCACCACTTATCAGGAGGCGCCGTCGGCGACTCAGGCCAAATGGAATCAGAATCTCAGCAACGCCTTGAACAAAGCCACAGTGGTCGGGGCCACGGTGCAGCTGCCTGCAGGCAACTATGGTCCCGTCGCCTACATGATGAATTCGGAACTGCAACTGGCGCGTTCCGGGCTGTTGTCGGGCGCGTTGTCGCGGGAAACGAACCAGGGCGTCTATCGCTTTAATGTACAGAACAACTTGCTGTTCCTGCAAGGCGATGCGCTCCACGACATCGCGGGAAAGACCGATCTGTCAGGCGAACAGTGGGGGATCAACCACGATGAACAGGCGTATCCCGGCCCCTGGTGGCTGACGCCATACACCTTCTTCTACCAGGTTCCGCCGTGGAACACGAGCGCTGCCGGTGACGAGATGACCGCTTACACCGTGGGGGCATTGTTCCTGTTGCTCATGGTCGTGCCATGGGTGCCTGGGCTCAATCGGTTGCCGCGGCTCCTGCCGCTTTACAAGTTGATCTGGCGCGATTGGTATCGAGACGAGAAGAACAGGAAAAAGAAAAATAAACTAGGACCAGAATTTGACGCGCAGTTAGGGCAGAATCACTGAGGCAGGTCTAGCCACCCGTCAACGGCAGGGTGGAACAGGGGCAATGACTGTGGTCACATTCACGAGTGAACGCTGAAGGAGGGAGCTCATCATGCTGCGGGGAATTCGCTTGTGGGTCGTGTGGTCATTCGCGCTGGCGCTCGGCACGTATGGCATGGGATTGGTGTTTGAGGGAACGATCGGGGGGCATTTCGGGAAATTGATCCCTGGAATTCCGACACTGCTGCTGGGGATTTGGATCACAGGCAATGTGCTTGCTTCTGCAAAACAGGCATACAGGCGTCAACGCGCGATGGCGAAGCAACGCTAACCTTATTTGAACGAACAGTCCACGCATTCCCCTCCCCTGGCGCTTCGCGCCGAGGAAGGGGAATGCGTGGTCGCAGATAATCTATAAGGGTGCGAGCGCGTCAAAGTGGTCCAAGATAGAGGCTCCAAGGGGGCGCGCGGGCCGTGGCGCCGGCAGTCACTTGACGCGTGGGGCGGCGATCCAGTATAGTGACGCTATCTGTATAGCGATGGAGCTCGCGTAAGTCCGAAGAGGAATGATGGCTCCTACAAGATCACTCGCGCTGGCGAGTGTCTTGTGGGGCTTTTTCTTGCTCATTGCGAGGGGAACAGCACCTTCGGGCGGCGGAGCGAGACAGTGGTGAGGATCGGCAAAGGAATCTATAAATATACAACATGGGGAAAGACGGTGTTGCAAACTGCGTTATGACAGGCTGACACAGGAACCGCGACCGCGTTGCGACAGACTTACAAAGGCGCCGCGACCGCTTGTGGAAGCTGCGAAACAATACGGAATGATCGCCGTGGGCGGCGTTGTCGGCGCGCTGTTGCGGGAACTTCTGGAGGTGGTCATGCCGCCGCCTCAGGGAAACCAGTTTCCGGTCGCCACGCTATTGATCAATTTGAGCGGGAGTTTGTTTTTGGGCTGGTTCTACACCACGACCATCTGGAAATGGCGAGTGCCGATTTGGGTTCGAACGGGTATTGGCACTGGAGTCGTGGGTTCTTATACCACATTTTCAACATTTATGGTGGAGACCAATGCGCTCTTTGGGAAAGGGTTGACTTTCACTGCTGTTCTTTATGTGCTTATGAGTGTCATCGGCGGTTTGCTGTGCGCCTTCGCAGGCGTTCGACTTGTGGGCGAGCGGCGTGAACCCGAGGCGCGTCCAAGCGTTGCGGAGTGATCAGGAAGAGTTGTGCGAGCGGGGGTTCGCGCAAATGGGCGGCGCGTGTGACGAGTGAGGGTTCGCGTGAATGGGGCGGCGCGTGTGACGAGTGACCGCACGAGCGCGTGAGGGTCTGGTTTGCTATTGCTTTGACTTTGGTTGGAGGGAATCCGTGTGGTGGAATGGACGGGCGTGGCGATCGGCGGCATTGCGGGAGCGTGGATGCGCTACTTTATGACCAATCGAGTCAACAGCAGGTGGCGCGGCAATTTTCCGTTGGCCACACTGTTCATCAACGTGACGGGAGCGTTCCTGTTGGGATTCCTGTTCGCGGCCACGCGTTCCCACAACCTGCTGGACGCGTGGCTCAGAAGCTCCATCGGGGTCGGATTTATAGGCTCCTATACGACATTTTCGACGTTCACCTACGAAGCGGTTACACTGCTTGACCGGCGCGCCGTCAAAACGGCCATCATGTATGTTCTGACCAGCGTGACCTTGGGATTGCTGGGCGCTTTTGCGGGCGCCAGGATCTGATGCTCTTCCCTCGCACACGAGACGCTGACCGTCATTCGCGTGCGAAGTCGACGTCTTCCGTCCGTCCGCCAAGAGTTACCGTCGTACGGGCTGGATTCGTGTGCGCGACTACTTGACCATGACTGATCACATACCGGCACATGGGTTGGCGACGGATCAGATCAAACTCATCGCTGGCGGGAATGATGACGAAACTGGCGGGCTTGCCGACTTCGACGCCGTATGTCTCTTCAATCTGGAGGGTGCGGGCGGCTCGCGTCGTGATCATGCGCACGGTTTCCGCGATCTCCGCCCGGCCAGTCATGTGCGATGTATGGACCGCCATGTGAGCGACCTGCACCATGCTGCCCGTTCCGAGTCCATACCAGGGATCGAGAATGTCATCGTGGCCCAGACTGACGTTGACGCCCTCGCGCCACAGTTCCTTGATCCGCGTCACCCCACGCCTGACCGGATAATGGTCAAATCGCCCCTGTAAGGTGATATTGATCAGGGGATTGGCCACAAAATTGATGCGCGCCTTCTGCAATAGCTGGAACAGCTTGTATGTATATGCCCCGTTGTAGGAATGCATGGCAGTCGTGTGGCTGGCGGTCACTCGCTGGTGCAGACCTGTTTGCAGCGCCAGCGACGCCACCACTTCGATAAAACGCGACTGCTCGTCGTCAATTTCATCGCAGTGTACGTCGATCATGCGGTCGTAGGACTGGGCTAGGGAAAAACAGGTGTGCAGCGACGCCACTCCCGCCTCTCGTGTGTGTTCGTAGTGGGGGATCGCCCCCACTGCGTCCGCCCCGAGCCGCAGTGCTTCTTCGAGCAGTTCAGCGCCCCCAGGGTATGAGGGGATGCCTTCCTGCGGAAACGCCACGATCTGCATGTTAACCGCTGGCGCGACAGACTCTCTGACTTCAAGCAAAGCGCGCAGCGCCGTCAACTCGGGATCGCAGATATCGACGTGCGTTCGGACGTGCAAAATGCCGTTGGCCACTTGCCACCTGATGGCCTCAGAGGCGCGCGCGATGACATCTTCGCGGGTCAGGAACGGTTTGCGTTCCGTCCATACCTGAATGCCTTCAAAGAGCGTTCCGCTCTCATTATAGCGAGGATCGCCCGCAGTGAGAACAGAGTCGAGGTGGATATGCGACTCGACAAAGGGAGGCAGGGTGAGATCGCCTTGAGCCTCGATGCACTCTTTGGCGACGCCGTCAAGTTGTGCTTCGATGGCCGCAATGCGTCCATCCGCCACGCCGATATCGACCAGGCTGGACTGTCCTGACAGGCGTGCGCCGCGGACGATCAGATCATACATAATGATGCCTGGTTCAAAAAACCTACTATAATCTCTCATAGGTCCTTTCGACTCTTTCGAGTCCGCGGTCTTGCAGGATTCATCCGCTTGGAGGCTGCTCTCGCACCACCGAAGATGAGCCGGACCAGAGAACGGAAAAGTTGCCCTTTCCTATGTCTGATTCGTGTTGCCATCTTCCCGGGTGTTACCCGGTCCCGATAAGATTTCCCGCCGCGCCTTTCTCCACGTGTACACGGCAGGAGCCTTTCGTTACCCTTGGAGCAGTTCCTTGCGTTGATCCAACCACGAAACCAGGCTGCCCCCTTTCCCCTGTAAGGTTTTTTCAATCAGTTTCTTTGCTTGATTCCAAATACTCCAATCCGTTTTTCGATACGCCGTCTCATTGAACGCTCGCTTGGCAACCAACCAATCCTTCATTGGTTTTGGAACGTTTTCCCGCCGAATCTTTAACCCACCGCGCCTTGCAATCACCAGCGCCGCCGACTCGTGCACACTGATGCCGTACTGTGGCTGGTATTTCAACCGGCCAATCACAGACGTGTACGCGGGATGTACTCTCCGAACCTCCACGCCTTCCCGCTTAGCTTCGCGTTCCACCGCGACCAGTACCTTGCGATAGACAAACTGATGAGT
>JAJZCB010000138.1 GCA_021846285.1 Bacillota bacterium | reverse complement strand
GCCGTTTCTGGCGTCATCCCACTCTTGTCGCCACGCTGCCTGATTGACACCCTCTTTGAACTGCGAAAGATACAGTTCGCGGCTTCCGAAAATCACCGGAGGAAACGTACTTTGCTCTGCATGTTGTTGGTAAAACGCCGCCTTGCGTTGCTGCTTCTCCAGTTTGCTTCGAAGTCCCGGCAACTTGCGTGAGGTTGGATCCTGTCTTGCGATCTTGTGTATCCTCGCCGCCGTCTTTTTCTCGCGTCGTTGCCACAGTTGCCAATGCTCCTTGACGAGGACCTTTTGGCCGATGATCAGTTGCCCAGCTTCAGCCGCGGCGTCTTTTGCGTACCGAAGCGGCAGTTCGGTTTCCGCGGCCAAGATCCGTTCCAATTCACCCACTTTTGTGCCTGACTCCAACAACCGCTTGAAGGCATAGCGCACCATGAATCCGTATTTCCGCATCAGGCGGTCCAAGCCTTGGGCGGTCTCCTCGCCAACTTCAAGCAATACGCCTTGGAACGTCGTTTTCATTCCGACTCCACTCCCGTCGCGGGGTCTTGTAATGTGGATCGAACGACTTCAACGAGCTTTTTTCCTCCGCGCTTCCCATAAATCCGGGCTGAAAAGGAAACGGTGCTCATTCAGGCCGCTTGCCGTATCGGAAATCACGGCGAAAATAGGCCAGCCTTGTTTCGCGGCATAAGCGCTCAATCGACCCGTTTGACGGTCCGAATTTCCTGCGTCTTCCTGCTTCTTCGTGGACACCCTAGCATAAATGGCGCACGCAAGAGATGGTGATTCTTTCTCGTGCATAAGTTTTTGTAACTCAGCGACATGGTAGCGGCGATGCCCTGTTGGTGTCCGCTCCGGCGTTAATAGACCGTTCTCTTCCCATTTTCGCAAGGCGCCAATACTGACACCGAGCATCTTCGCGGCCTTTCCTATACTCACATACTTTTCTTCCATTAGCTCTTTCACCCAATACGATTATACCATATTGGGTGAGATCAGCACAGGTTATTGCGATGCTGCTTCAACCTCCTAAGCTCCCGCGTGGTCGAGTTCCGCAGCGGACGCCGCCATGCCGTCGGCAAAGCTGTCGTGATCCTTGAACTGCATATCGAAAATCACCCGGTAGAGCCCGTCTTCCTTGAGCAGTTGATCGTGCGTTCCCCGCTGTACGATGCGACCATCGTCGATCACAAGAATCTGATCAGCGCGCTTCAGTGAAGAAATGCGATGGGCAATCACAAATGTTGCCCGACCGCGCATGACATCCTGGAGCGCATGGCCAATCTCGTACTCTGTTTCCATATCGACTGCGCTGGTGGCGTCATCCAGTATGAGAATGCGTGGGTCGGCAAGGATAGCCCTTGCCAGCGCAATCCGTTGCTTCTGACCACCAGAAAGTCCAAGTCCCCGTTCGCCAACAAGCGTCTGGTACCCCTGCGGCAGCTGATCAATAAACTCCGCCGCGTGAGCCAGGCGCGCCGCCCGCTGCACATCTTCCATGGATGCGTCAGGGTGCCCATAGGCGATATTGGCGAAAATCGTCGTAGAAAATAGAAATGACTCCTGAAATACTACAGCGACTTGCCGACGCAACCCCTGTAGATCCCAATCGCGAACGTCCACACCATCGACGAGGACCTGACCGGACGTCGCGTCGTAAAAACGGGGAATGAGGTTGACGATACTTGACTTGCCCGCGCCAGTCAGGCCCAGGAGAGCCACGGTGCGCCCAGGCGTTACCTCAAAACTGATATTGTGCAGTACTGGATTGCCCTCGTGCACGAGGCTCACATTGCGAAAGACCACGTGGCCCTGCAGTTGCCCTTTGTGCACTTGCGAAGCGTTGTCCACGGCGCGCGGCGCTTCCAGAATCTCCAACAGGCGTTCACCTGCCGCCTGCGACTGCGTCCAGGTGTTCAGGAGGTATCCCAGTTGCGACATGGGCTGGATAATGTACCACAGGATACTGAAAAACGCGACCAGGTCACCCAACGGCATCTGATGGGCGATGACAAAGTACCCACCGACCAGCAGGACCACTGCCACTTCCAGATTGCCGATCAACTCCATATACGGGAAATAGTTCTTCCACAGATTCGCAGTCCGTATGTTGGATGAAAAATACTCGTCGTTGCGCTCCCCAAAGCGCCTGACTTCGTGGTCCTCGCGGGCAAACGACTTGACCGTGCGCACGCCCATGATGTTCTCCTGCACGGATGTATTGAGATGGCCGAGCTTTTGTCTGACGCTCTTATACGCTGGCCAAAGTTTACTGTCAAAGCGGACTGCCACATACGCGAGTACTGGCATCAGACAGATGACAGCCAAGGTCAACCTGACATTCATGGAAAACATCAGGCCGAGTCCGAACACGGTCAATAGGAGAAAGCTGACAATATTATTGAATCCAAATGCCAGAAACTGCCTAAAGGCGTCCAAATCAGCGGTCAGTCGCGACATCAGATCGCCCGTATGTACATTGTCATAATAGGAGAATGACTGCGTGTTTAGTTTCCTGTACAGATCATTGCGCAAGTGATAGGCGGCGTTTATCCCAAAAACCTGGCCAAGGTATTGTTGGGCGAAGTTGCAACCGCCCTTTGCCAGCGCCGCGGCCAAAATGATGGCAAGATACAGAAACAGATTCCCGTAAGCGTGACCAAGCACCACCCTGTCAATGATCAATTTGAGCACGTAGGGATAAATGAGTCCGAGAGCCGTTGCCAATCCTAAAGTCGTCAGACTGATCCACAGATACCCTAGATACGGTTGGTAATAGCCGCGCAGTCTTCCAAATACGGTCACGAAACTTCACCTCCACTTACCGTATACGAACTGAGTCTTTCTGAAGCCCTGAGAGATCGAAACGCAGGGTATAATGAGAAAGTGGCTAAGACGAGGTTCACAGTGCCGATGAATGTCGATGGGATTGATCTTACCTCGCAGGCCCCGATATCTCACCCTATAAACTTGCTCATTATTGGTATAATCTTGCCTTTGTAAATGATTGCTTAGGAGTGTGTTGGATGTCGCCAACTGATTATTTCTACAGACACCACTCGCACACCTCGAGTGAGACCGCCAAACGGATGTGGTTTTACATACGCTCGACAGGCTGGTTTGCCTGCAGGCCGGACTACGACATTGCCCGGAAGTCGTTCTACGACTACCAGTTGCAGTACGTCGTCCGCGGCTCGGGACAGGTATACCAACACGGACGAGCATTTCCTGTGACCGCAGGCTCAGTCGTATTTTTGGACTTGCGCCAAGAACATCGTTACGCCACAGACCCACAAGACCCCTGGGAAATCTTGTGGGTCCACTTTGGTGGGCGCCAGTGCGCGGATTATTTCCAGCTCCTGCTTGGTAGCGAGTCCCCTGTCCACACAGTCGGCAACCCTGCAAAAATAAAAAAACTGCTTATTCGTCTGTACGAACTGATGGTCAGTGAAGCGCCTGATTGCGAGGTCCGGGCGTCTCATTGCATCACAGGGATCCTGACAGAACTGGTGGCTGACCGCATTCAGGAGGGCGACGATGCGCTGTCTCTCGCCCCGTCTGTCTATCCCGACGCAGTGCGCGCCGGGATAGACTTTATGGAGAACCACTTCCACGAGCGCCTCACACTCGAGACCATTGCCCAACACATCTCTCTCAGTCCGTTCCATTATGCGCGCGTATTCAAGCGTGCGACCGGCATGTCAGTCATGACCCGGCTGTTGCATACGCGCATCGCGCAGGCCAAAATCATGCTTGCGGAAACCGACCTCTCCGTGCGCGACATTGCAGAGAAATGCGGATTTGTCGATCAAGGCTATTTCGGCAAGCAGTTCAAACGCTGTGAGGAAATGACTCCCAGCGAATTTCGCGCGCTGCGCAAATCCACGCAAAGCGAGTAACCGGCTTCCTCCGCCCAAAGACCGATGCGCCTCCGCCCGTCGTCTGTCATGCTGAACCCATGAGGCGGTTGTCAACGACGGGCGCCAATCTTGCACCGTAAGAGGTTGTTCAAAAAGGCGTCAGAACTCCCCGGTGCATTGCCGCGTCAGCGCCGAGAGTGCTCCCTCACGTACAGGGAACGTACGCTCGGTTCGCATTCTCGGCTCGCTTCCTTGCACTGCGCGGGTCTTACCTGCCCCCTTGTTGAACAGGTCCTATAAGTTGCAATGAGGAGTGGAGCACATGAAAATTGGA
This sequence comes from Bacillota bacterium, assembly GCA_021846285.1. Classification (GTDB taxonomy): domain Bacteria; phylum Bacillota; class Bacilli; order Alicyclobacillales; family SLC66; genus JAKADD01. The sequence continues at coordinate 3,123 of JAJZCB010000138.1, read as the reverse complement.
AAACTGGCGGCGCAACTCTTTCATACCGTGCCCGTGCACAAAGAGCACACAGAGGACGGGAGCGCGCTGCGCATACTGACCATCGACGCGCAGACGGCGGATGTCGACCTGCATCCGGGAACGGGCGACGATGTCACCGCGATTCTGTCCGGCGCCGTTTCCGAAAGCGTTCAAGATGACGTCCATCTGGATGTCCTGTGGGAACACGAGAATTCACTTTCCATCCGGGTTCACACGGACGCGAAACGGGTCATTGGGTTCAACAGTCTCCATCTCGCCGTCACCGTTCCCGACAAACTTTATGAAAGCGTTCGCGTACATATCGTGACGGGCGATCTGGAAACCCGCGACCTGAGAGCGCAGACGCTGGACTTCCACGTCACCACCGGCGATGTGTCCGTCGAAACCTGTCTGGCTGACGTCTGCCTGGTGCGCACCACCACCGGCGACGTGAATCTGGGGGGCGTCACGCGCGACCTGCAGGCGGAAACGGTAACCGGCGACCTGACGATCGGGTCTGACTGCCAGACGCTGCACGCCCGCGTTGTGACCGGCGATGTGACTGCGCGATTGAAGCGGGCGCCGGAGAACACCGCCGTCTCTTGCGTCACCGGCGATGCTTCTGTCCATCTCGCGGCAGAACCGGAAGCGATGACCGTCAGCCTTGCAACGGTTACAGGAAGCGTTCGGGCGGAAACGGCAACCCTCGGAGCAAGCGCCGGCAAACGCCGCTGGTCGGCCGCCGTCGGCAAGGGCGGGCCGCAGATGACAATCCATTGTACGACCGGCGATATTGAGTTTACCACCGACGGTCTCTAAACCGGCAGACGGAAAACGATCGCTGCAAATCCGATTCCGGAGATCGCCGTCATGACGGGTTTGGGACAATCGGAGCGTGGGCCTTGCGACAATGATCACCCATGTGCCAATATGAAGGGTGACCAACAAGGCTCGCAAGGAGGTTTGGCGTTGCACAAATACTGGTTTCACATCGGAACGTTTCCCATTCGGACATACAGCACCATATTCCTGCTGGCCTTTCTGCTGGGTCTCGGGTTCACGATCTACCTCGCCAAAGTGGAAAACAAGGCCAAATACATTCCCGCCTGGCTTGACTTGGGTCCGATCCTCTTCTTTGGCGGCGTCATTGGCGCTCGCATTTGGCAAGTATTCTTCTTTGACTGGTCGTACTACTCCAAAAACCCTGGTCAAATCATTGCAGTTTGGCACGGCGGGCTGTCCATCCAGGGAGGCGTTGTCGGGGCCATCATAGCCGGGTTCTTCTATGCCCGGATTAAGAAGATCCCGTTTTGGGCTCTCGCTGACATGGCCGCGCCGGGACTCCTGCTGGCGCAAAGCATCGGGCGCGATGCTGACTTTATGAACGGGAGCGCATACGGTTCACCCACCGGCAGCAACTTTGGCGTGCTGTACCCCGTAGGCACTCTGGCCCGTTTGCAGTACGGCAATCACCCTCTTTGGCCCTCCATGCTCTGGGAAGGACAGGCGGACATCATCCTGTTAGGCATCCTGATGATCCTGAAGTTGCGGCGTTGGCCTACAGGTTGGCTTTTTGTCTACTACATGATCAGCTACAACCTTGTCCGCTTCTTTCTTGAGATGTTGCGAGGAGACAGCCCGCGCTTCCTGTTTCACTGGGATGCGGCGCAGTGGACGGCTATGCCCATGGTGGCGGCGGGCATTATCGCTGGAATCTGGCTATGGCTCGCAGAACGCAACAAGAAGACCGACGGACAGAGCACCGCTGCGGCCGATGTGTAGCGACGGTCGCGTGGCTGGGGGCATCGGCGCGGCGCGGGTGTAGCCCCTTCTTCCAAAACTCGACAAGCGCAAAGGCACTCTTTTTCGGGTGTCTTTGCGCTTTTCTTGAGTCAAATCGGAAACATGGCCGCAGCGACGCGTCCGTTGAATCAATCCATTGATTCCTCCGGCATGGCGGCATCCAGGCCCCGGTTCCACACGAACACGACGGCGTTGAGAATCAGAATCGTCATGGTCACGAAAAATACCGCTTTGATCGAATACGCGGCAGCCACCGTACTGCCAATCAGCGGTCCGATGAAATTGCCCAGGAACAATGCGGCAGAATTCATGCCAAACGCCGTCGCTTGAATGCGCTTTGGCGCCAGTTTTTTCACCAGCACGTTCAGTGATGGGATCATTCCTCCGATAAATAGACCGAGCAAAAAGCGACCGGCCAAAAGCATGGGTATGCCCGTCGCTAACGCTTGAGGCACATAAGTTATCGCGGCCATGATCAGGGCAATAGTGAGCACTTTGCGCTGACCGATGCGGTCGCCAAGGCGGCCGAATGCCGGGGCGCCAATGAGATTGGCAATGCCTGACGTCGCCACCACAAGACCCGCTATGATCGCCAGGTGACGACCGTGGTAAATCGTCTTCGCGTAGATCGTGACGATCGGTTCGATGCTCATCATGCCGGCCTGCGTGACGACGGACGCCGCAAACACGGGCAAGAGCAACCGCAGCGCTCGCCAGTCTGTGCCGCCCTTGCGCTCCTGAGTTGTCTTCTCCGGACGTGTTTCCCTGACAAAAAACGCGACGATCAGACTGGCGATCACGAGCATGACGCCCGTGAGATAAAATACGCTGCTGTACCCAACCGTCTCAGCCAGCGCGCCCCCAACGAGGGGTCCGATCAGAGACCCCGCGACAGCCCCGGTCTGCAGCGTTCCTAGAGCCCTTCCGGAATGTTCATTCGGTGTGATGGACGCCTGCAGGGACACACCCATCGAAATGAATCCAGAGAAAACGCCATTAAGAAGCCGCAGAGCGAGCAACTGCCATGGCGCTGTCACCAGCCCCATCAGGGCAGTCACGATGCCCATGCCAAACCCTGCGCGCAACAGCATCGGTTTTCGCCCATGACGATCCGCAAACGAGCCCCAGATCGGTTGAAATACAAAAGAAGTGACGAACTGAGCCGAGAAAATCCACCCCGACCAGTGTTCAATCGCCGACAGCCGATGAACTCCCATTGTCTCGATGTACAATGGAAGAAATGGCACTACCAAACTCATGCCCGCTGTAACAGAAAAGTTGGCAGCCCATAAAATCCATAGCGTTCGCTTCCAGTGCAAC
>JAJZCB010000034.1 GCA_021846285.1 Bacillota bacterium | reverse complement strand
CGGACAAGTAGACTCCCAGTTCATAACCCTGTATACTAAAATGGTTACTCTAATTTTCCATACGCTACGGAAGGTGACGCCCATTGCACGGTCTTGCTTTGAGTCTCGAACATGCCATTCGCCATTATGGCATCGCAGCCGTTTTCCTTTCCATGGTGCTGGAAAGCGCCTGCATCCCTTTGCCTAGCGAACTGATCATGACGTTTGCGGGTTTTGAAGCATACCAAGGCAATATCGGCTTCACCGCCGCCGTGTTCGCTGGTGTGGCTGGCAACATGGTCGGTTCCATGCTCGCGTACTATGTCGGGAGTCGAGGCGGTCGTCCGCTTCTCAGACGATACGGTAAGTATATCCTGTTCTCGGAGAAACATTTCACCGCGGCTGAACGATGGTTTGCGCGATATGGCGCATGGGCTGTATTAATCGCCCGCGTGCTGCCCGCCATCCGGACATTCATTTCGCTTCCGGCCGGGATCGCCAATATGAAATGGGGAAAATTCCTGCTCTATACGACCATTGGCAGCATACCGTGGGTATACGTATTGACCCTCCTCGGGTTTCAACTGGGCCGACACTGGGAGTCGATCGACGCGCACTCCACAACGTTCACCTACATCTTTGCCGCCTTACTGGTTGCAGCCCTGGTTTGGTTCTGGACCCGCAATCGCCAGTCCAGCCGCCAGTAGTTCATTGGGGAGCAGAGATGGCCGTATTTCCGGGGTATCTGTTATGAACAGCTCCCCGGAACACCCGCGGCGTCCTTGGTGCGAAAACTGGATCCGCAACCGCAGGTTGACACTGCATTGGGGTTGTAGATTTTAAACCCGCTTCCAGTAAGCCCCTCCACATAATCGACTTCCGAGCCTTCCACATACGGCACACTTTCCTCGTCCACCAGTACCTGAATGCCGTGATGCGTAAGCACCCGGTCAGAATCCTTCTGAACGTCCAGCGCCATTCCATAGCTGAACCCTGAACAGCCGCCTGGTTTGATAAATATCCTGAGTCCCATACCCGCGTCTCTCTCAGATAGAAGATCTTTGACTTTGTTCGCTGCTCCGTCAGTCAGGGTGACCATCTTGCGCACAGCCCCTCTCTTCAGTTCTCTCTAGTATTGTACACCGAGTTCAGCGGGAGGTCCACCATCGACCGCCCGTCTTCGGCGCAACCGCATTCCAGTCCATACACCGCAGCACAGGTCGCATGCTCCAGTCAGGGCCTTGACGCCGTTGCGTGTGACTGTTCAGCAATCCATGATGTCACCTGTCGTTCTATACTGCCCTGAAACAGGGCAACATCGCGCAACTCCTGACGCCACGTTGGATGGGACAGGACAAAGTGCGCCACATGTTCCTCCTGCAGCGAAATCCAGTCGCCGAAATCTGTGCTGGCGCGGTTCAACAGCGGTCGAGGTGTCATGGCCAACACGTAGGCCCCCATACCCAGAGCAAAAAGCAGTCCAATCTTTCGCAAAACAGACAACTCCCTCGAACGGAACTGCTATCAGTTTCGTCTTGGGAGTTGCGATTTAAACAGGTTCGATCCAGAGTGATTCTTTCAGGTCGGCAAGCACCTGCGCCGCGTGACCTTCCACCTTAACCTTCGGATACACTCTCTTGATCAGTCCCTGCTGATCAATCACGAACGTTGTGCGTTCAATACCCATATACGTCTTTCCATACATGCTCTTCTTTTTGTAGACGCCGTACTGTTGGCAAACCACAGCGTCTGGATCTGACAGCAAAGGCATGGTGAGTCCATATTTCCTGACGAATTTCTGGTGTGATTCGATACTGTCGGTGCTAAGCCCTAGCACCTTGGCGCCGAGTTTTTCATACTCATCGTGCAGAGCCTGAAACTCGTTGGCCTCTTTGGTTCAGCCGGGTGTGTCGTCCTTCGGGTAGAAGAACAGCACCACAGGCAGTCCCAGCAACCCTGCAAGATGCACTTCTGTCTGATCCCCGGTCGCCTTTAGCGTAAAGTCCGGCGCAGCTTGTCCTGCCAGCAAGCCCATGATCCGCCTCCTTACCTCTCAGTGCCAAACTGTATCCGCGTCGCTATGGCGCACATCCAGTATACCGAATTATGGACTGCAGGTCATCACAGATGAACAATACACAGACAGCCGGGAAACATTCAGCGGGAAACGACCTGAACATGGACGTGTTCCATACCAAATTGGTCCGCCTGTGACGCGGTCGGGAGAAAAATGTCGATGCGATCGCCGTGAATGGATCCACCCACATCATTGGCGATCGCATAAAATCCACCCTTGGGCAATGCCGGATCATTGTATCCGGAAATGAACAGCCGAGTGCCCAGAGGAATCACGGACGGATCGACAGCCACATCGCCAAATTGCAGTGGCTGGCCGAAGTAATTCACGGCGCCCCAAGGTCCATTGGAAGCGACTGAGGCGTCGTATGACGTGGCCATCATAGTTAACACTGCGCGGCGGCTGTTGCCGGCAGCCGCCATTGTGGTTGCCGCGCCAGCCAGCAGGCGCGGAGAGGCTGCGTTCCCCCATGTGGCGGCGCCTACGCTGCCACGCGCAAGAAGAAGGGTTTGATTGGGGCGAATGAGATTGGATGACAGTCCGTTCAACTGCTCAGTGGCAGCCACAGTTGTATTATACTTGCGGGCAATGTACCACAGAGAATCTCCAGAGTCCACTCGATAGAGAAACGGCATCGCCACCTGTTCACCCACCGAAATTGTCGACGATGTCGACAGATGGTTGACACTGCAAAAATCAGGAATCCCCACATTCGCCATATCCGCCAGTTTATAGACGGTGTCTCCCGCTCGGACAGTGTAGGGGGCTGGCGGCAATGTGGCGGCGAACGCGTTCACGGACGGCACAAGTATGCTTGCTGCAGAAGCAGCCAATCCTGCGACGAATGTCGCAACAGGCGAAGACAGAATATGTTTCATTATTTCCTCCCGCGCCTCCGGAGTTAGCTGACGGGTTCGGGCGAAGGTTGCCCGCTCCACTTTCTGGAGTTCACCCCAAAGCTGACCTGGTTCCTCCGTACGCTTACGCGATTCGGCTATGTGATATCTCTGTCGACTATAACGGACAAACCCTCTCCCTGTCAGCCTGTAATCCTTGCCATGGGAATCCCTACAATTCTTTGACCACGCGAACCGTCTGAATGGTTGGGTCGTCTGGACCCTGAACTGGCAGTCCAGCGCGCAAATTCTCCTCGATGTACTGCACATTGTCCAGCGTAACGATTTCACCGGGCAACAGGACGGGAATTCCCGGAGGATAAACTTTTATGACGTCCGCAATCACCCGCCCGACGGCATCCCGAAGCGAAACCACCACGGTGTCCGCATAGAATGCATCCCGCGGATTCATGGCCAATACAGGCGTCGACGGAACCACAATGACCGGTTTATGGGCCCTGTCAGGATGAGCCTTGTTGGCAATGTCCGCAATCGCATTGACTAGCTGATCAATCGTCTCTACGGTGTCGCCCGTAGAAACGATGCATAGAACGTTGTACAAATCAGAGAGTTCCACTTCGATATTGTATTTTTCGCGCAGCAATGTCTCGACATCATGACCTGACAACCCTATATCCACCACTCGAATCGTGAGCTTTAGCGGATCAAACGCATGAGTGGCCGACGAGTGCAAAATCTCCTCGCCAAAACAGTAGATCCCTGGAATGCCATTGAGGCGTTGGCGAGCTTGCCCGGCAAGGGCCATCGCCCTTGTGAGCAGATCTCTGCCGTGCATGGCCAGTTGCCTGCGGGCAGCGTCAAGCGAAGCCAGCAGAAGATACGACGTAGAAGTGGTCGTCAGCAGCGATAGGATGGAATGCACATGGCCCGCCCGCACCAATCCCTCACGGACATTCAACACAGAACTCTGCGTCAGGGAGCCGCCCAATTTGTGGACGCTGGTCGCCGCCAGATCACAACCGGCCGACATGGCCGATGGCGGCAACTGTTCGTGAAAGTGCGTGTGCGCGCCGTGAGCCTCATCGACCATAACTACGACGCCCTTTTGATGCGCCAGGCTTACAATGGTTCGCAAATCAGTGGCGACGCCAAAATAGGTGGGATTGATGAGCAGTACCGCCTTCACGCCGGGATGCTTCTCGAGTCCAGCCGCCACCGTCTCCACCCGCACACCATGTGCGATTCCCAGATACAGATCCACCTCGGGTTGAAGAAAATACGGTCGGGCGCCCGACAGGATGATAGCAGAGAGGACCGATGTGTGGATGTTTCGAGGAACAAGAATTTCATCGCCTGGTCCGACTACCGACATGATCATGGCCATGATGGCGCCACTTGTGCCCTGTACGGAAAAAAATGTAGCGTCAGCGCCAAACGCCTTTGCGGCCAGTTTTTGAGCCTCATCGATAATCCCGGTCGGATGGTGCAAGTCATCCAGCGGTCCAATGTTGATCAGATCGATGGCCAATGCCCTGTCGCCCATGTATCGGCGAAATTCAGGATCCATCGCGAGTCCAGTTTTGTGGCCAGGTATATGAAACTGAATCGGGTTGCCGTCCGCGTGTCTACGCAGGGCTGTAAAGAGTGGTGTTTGTGATTGATCAGGCATGCGTTCACATCCTTGTTCCAGTTGATCGACATCGCCGTCAGTTGGGAACGGCGTACATGATAAGAAGGCGGTACGGATGACCCGCGCCGCCCTGGCTCACACCGATTCGTGCTTGGTCACTGGGGAGAATCTTTCGCCGCTTCAGCGTTTAACCGAATGTCTTCACGACTCTGCAGAACTGACGCCATTTTTGCCCGCAAAATCGCAATCTCGGCGGACGTCGCAAATTCCTGCCAAACGGCCTCCGTGGCGTTCTCCCACAGTTCTGGCCGCAGGTTGCGAATGAAGCGCTTCAAAAGATGATGATCTTCCTTTGACAATGCGGACAAATCGATCTTTCCCTTAACCGCCGAATCCATCTTGTTCACTTGATCAGCCAAACTCTTAAATCCTACGCCCGCTGCGCTATCGATGTAAAATTCACTCGCAGCCAGTCCATGAATGCCCTGCCCGGCCACAGCCCGTCTCAGAGTCAGCCAGATCACAACGCACCGTTTCGGATTCGGCACTTCATCGCGGTCACTCACGAAGCGAATGTTCTTTTCCACTCGCGATTTCCCGTGAATAGCCCCGTTATCAAGCGTGAGATCACCATCTTCCATGATCAACGCAGACAGATTCTGTAATCCGTCCGATGCGTTGTGCCTGTTCGCGCCGGTGAGACTCAACTGTTCCATCGCGTTCTTCCTTTCGCTCGCCACTTGTTCTCATTGTACTAAGAAACCGTGATTTCACAAGTGAAGCCATGCATGAATTTTTCGTGGACTGGGAATGAATACGACTACCAGGCAATGCCAGGCTGAACTGATTTGATCATTTTCATTTTTGGAGGTGTCATGGATTTTGCCCCACATCTCAAGACTGTCTACCATGGTCGTTGTCTGCGCCCTCCTCAGTCTGCTTCCGGGTATCGGGAGTCCGGGAAACGCCCGAGCTCAGGTATACACCATCGGAGCGACCGGATTCCCCAGTTCCATCCGTGTGGCCGTCCGGGAAAATAACGCGTCCGGTGAACCCGACCCGCGCGGGCGCATTATTTACGTCGCGAATGTGAATTTTGACCAATACTGCCGCGATGTTTTACCCAACGAATGGTTCTCCAATTGGCCCGTTGCGTCACTGGAGGCGGGGGCGATCGCTGTGAAGATGTTCGCCTGGTATCATCACCTGCATCCAGTAACCATCGACAACTTCACCTTCGATGTGGACAACACGGTAAATTTTCAAACCTACCGCACACAGTCCGATCAGCCAAGTACTGATCAAGCCTACTATACGACTCGAAACTTGGCGTACGTAAAGGCAAACGGGGAGATTTTTGAACTGAATTATCGGGCTGGTTACGAAAACAGTCCGAACTGGCAATACCGCAACGCCCAGAAGATGTCTCAGTGGGGTTCACAGTATTTGGCCTTACAGGGTCGCACGCCGATCCAAATTTTAGAATTCTACTACACTGGACGTATGCTCCTTACAATTCCGGGTGTAGGAAGGGGATGACAGACAAGTGCCGTCTGTTTACAAGTTGACAATACAACGTGTCGGCGCCGTCGTATGCGCGTCCGGGTTGCTGATTTTTTGGCCGTCCAGCGTTCAGGCTTGCACAGATCCACTCATTACTGTGGAGGCGCAGGCGATTCACACCCTGAAGTCGGCGGCGATCCAACCGCAAACCAACACGAACGACAGGCAGAGTGGAGCCGACAAATCTCCGGCGCATAACGCCGCGCCTGCGCCGGGAGGCGGATCCAACAGCAGTTACGATCCCGGCTTCACCGGCAAAGGTTATGGCAATCTGCGTGTCAAGGTCATCGACGGGAGAACGTTGAAGCCGCTGGAAGGCGCCGAAGTCGTAGTCATGGAAACGGAGAAGAGATACCGCACTGGCGCCAACGGATTGACCCCCTGGATTCAGGCCCCGGTGATCCGGAGCGCGCGGTTTCGTTTTCTGGTCAACGAGTTACACGGGCAGTTAAACCTCATTTCCTATAAAAACGGCTACCGTGACTCGATCCATATGGGGGTCCGCATGAATGAAGGCGGAGTGACCAAGACGACCGTCTGGCAATACCAGATCACTGGCGAGGATAAGCGCGTGGAGCCGATTTTGTATATAGAACCTTATCATCGTCTATGGCTGATTCAACTGGCCGATCGCTTCCGCAGACCATCACAGATTGGCGAAGGGTATGAACGGCCCTGACTGGTCGCCCAGAAACAACTTGGAAGACTTGGCAGTCACCGCTTTCCGCTATCGGAAAGCGGTTTTTTTTGATACTATTGAACCATCGCGTACACATCGGACAAGGGGGATCGCAAGGTGGCAAAGGCGCAGTCAGTCCGTTATCTCACCTACCTTGCGGTCTCTGCCTGTACAGCCGCTTCTCTCGCTGGATGCGGCAGCCTCGCCTCCGCATCCACGCACAAACCGGTAAGAACTCACATTCATGCGATCCGGCGCCATACGGTCAAATCACGGTTCCAGCCAGTGTCGCTGTCGTTCACGTTACTGGGGTATCGCGGCAGGGGCGCAGGAACGCCGTCACCCATCAGCCTGCAAAACGCGAGGGAGACGACAGGCGATGTGATTGCCGTTGGCGGCGCGCATTATGAATTCGTCCTGACATCGGGCGCCGCTCTTATGTATGTGCCGACTCCCCACGGTATCGTGTGGACTGTCGTTCCAGCCAATGCGCGCGATCCGGAATCTGCGGGCGGACTCTACGGCAAGATCTATCTCACACCTTACGGTTTCCTGTCGCTGAAACGCCGCTCCTTCTCTCTCGCCGGAGCGGCGCAGATCATCTACCAGGCGCCAGTCTACAAGGCAGGCAAGAATCGATTTGAATCGCGTCTGCAGTTGTATCAGTTTGAAGAGGGCGCCCTCTTTTCCCAAACGCAACCTTTCGGAACAGCGCCGCATGCGATCCGCTATATCGCGGCGCCCTTTGCCGGCGTGCCTGTAACTCTCTTTTCCGCAACCACCAATTCTGGACCACCTGCATTACTGGGCCCTTTCGGCGGCGGTGTGCTATATTCGACCTCCTTGTCGGACAAGAAACAATCCGACAGGCGCGCGATTATTTACAGCAACTTTTCGAGCGGGCGAAAGGTTACTCTAATCCCCAAGTACTCTCAGTTTTCGGCGGTTGCCCAACATGGCGTCGCTCTTATCATGGCGGGATCGCAGACGTTTGCCATCGAAGCGAATGGCCACGTCACTCAGAGCCTCACTCCCGCCAACCCAGGTTTGCGAAGCGCACAACGCGCCCTTCACGCCGTCTCTCTGCCCAATCTGTACCTGCCGGCTGTGGATCTGACCCCCCCTGCGGAACAGACTGTCACAGGCACTCTACGCACAACCGCTGTGGGACAGTACCAAATCACCCTGTTGGGCCAGGCAGGCCAACCCATTTGCCAGGCCACCGTTACAGCGCAAAAGCAGCAGGAAGCCGCTCCTGAGGTCGCCCAGGGGAAACCACATATAAACGGCCCCTTTGCGCTCTCTCTGACAAATCGCAGAAGTCAGCCAACCATACCGGATTTCTTTGGCAAAGAGCGCCCTTTGCACACTTTTATCTTACAATCGGCCGAAGGTCCGTTCATCCAGTGGATCCAATCAGGTCAACATCCCTCCGGGACCACACGTTGGTACGCTTCCTTTGAGTTGCAATCATGGCGATACGTCATTGGACCGTTCACCAATCTGGCAGTTCCGACACAAACCAAGTTGCTCTCCCAATTTATAAAGCTCATGATTCACTCTGGTCCGCCCTTCGATACGGGCGGACAGATATACGTCCGTCTAGAGCGCACCGGCGTGGCGTACGCCTACGGCGCCAGCGAAGTGTCCTTTTTTCCAAGCCCGGGCGTCCATGTCCGAATGGACTCCTCCGGTCTCAATAGTCTGCAACAGGTTGCCCGCTTCACTCTGCTATCTCCCTGAAGCCGCAAGTACAATGCGCCTCGCGGCCAGGTTCAGACGCTCTTCCGATTCCAACATGGCCACCCGCACATACCCATCGCCAGCCTGACCAAACCCGATCCCCGGCGCAACGACCACATGGTGCCGTTGCAACAGCAGTTCAGCGAAACTTGAGGACGAAAATCCAGCGGGCACCGGTAACCAGACAAAGAATGAACCAGGAACGGGAATCGTCGGATAATGACCGGCCGTCAGAACCGACAAAAATCCATCCCGCCGCCTCCGATAGATGTTCAGCAACTCATTCACGCAACTCTGATCACCGCTAAGCGCGGCAATGGCGGCCTTCTGTACAGCGCCAAACAGGGACACATACAGGTGATCCTGCAGCAGATTGATCAATCCAATGACATCCGGGTTCCCCAGCGCAAAAGCCACCCGCCATCCGGCCATATTGTAAGTCTTCGAGAGTGTGTAGAATTCCACTCCTACCTCTTTGGCTCCGGAACTTTGCAGGAAACTTGTCGGTTTGCGATCGAAACCGATCGCCCCATAGGCAAAATCGTGGGCCACAACGATGCCGTGTTGACGCGCAAAACTGACCGTGCGCTCAAAAAAATCACTGTCTGCTACGGCGCATGTGGGGTTATTGGGATAATTGAGAAACATGAGTTTTGCGCGCCCGCAAATCTCCTCAGGAATATCCTCATAACGAGGTAAGAAACCGTTACTCTCTTTGAGCGGCATAAAATGCATGCTGGCGTTGGCCAAAGCAACACCGGACCAGTAATCGGGATAACCGGGATCAGGTACAAGCGCCACATCACCCGGATTCAGGAGACACTGGCTGATCTCGACCAAACCGGTCTTGCCGCCAAACAGTACGGCGACTTCCCGATCGGGATCGAGTGTCCCACCATACTCCCGAAGATAAAAGCCGCATATGGCCTCTCTCAGTTCGGCCAGTCCGCGAAATGGCGGATAACGGTGATTACTCGGGTCGTGCGCTGCTTCACGCAACGCCTCCACGATGTGCGAAGGCGTCGCAAGATCCGGATTCCCCTGTCCCAAATTGATGATGTCATGACCTTCGACGGACATTTTATGCGCGGAAGCCGTTAACGCGGCAAAAAATTGATTAGGCAATCGGTTGATGCGAGAAGCAGGCAACACCATTGGCTGAACCTCCCAAGATCTTCAGGCTTCGTCCGATTCCGCGGAACCTTCTGGCGGCAGGGTATCCGCAAGTCCCCGTAAGAGAGCAATTTCGTGTTTATAGTGTCCCCCTGGCGTTTCAAGAATCAAGGGAACAGTCTCAAGAGCTTCATGCCTCACTATGCGCCTCAGGGCATCCAGCCCAATGGAACCTCGTCCGATATTGGCATGCCGGTCCCTATGGGATCCGAAGGATGTCTTCGAATCGTTGATGTGCGCCACTTTCAGCAGTGGAAGCCCAATCACGTCGTCAAACTGTTGCAAAAAACCCTCAAAGTCGTTGACAATATCGTAGCCGGCACTATAGTTATGGCATGTGTCAATACACACAGCCAGCCTGTTCCGGTGCTCGACCAGGGACATGATCTCCGCGATTTCCTCCAGTTGCGAGCCGACTTTCGATCCGTCGCCAGCCATCGTTTCAAGGCATATGTAGAGTTGCTCCCGCCCAGTGAGAATCGCGTTCAACCCCTCAGCGATCCTCTTGACGCCAGCCTGAACACCCGTTCCAACGTGACTGCCCGGATGCATGACAATGTACTGAAAGCCAAGATATTCGACGCGTTTAATCTCTTCTGTAAGCAAGTTCACACCGTACTCAAAGGTATCATCCTTCTGGCTGGCCAAATTCACCAGATACGACAAATGGACAACGGGATCCATCAACCCATGGTCACTCATGATGCACAGCGCTTCGTCGCGATTGAACTGCTCAATGGGCCGAGCAGGTCCACCCCGGTTGCTGCGCGTATAGATCATATAGGTGTCCGCTTCATACGAGACCGATTCTTCTACCGCCCGCAAAAGCCCTGTCTTGGCCACTGAAACGTTGGCGCCCAGTTTCACAAACCATCACCATCCCCATCGTGCTGCCATCTAGTCTACCACAGCCGGCAACGCAAGGGCGCCACATCCGGTTGAGGATGCGGCGCCCTTGCGATTGGCCGGCCACACAGAGAGAGAGAGCGGGCAGATTCAGCAACCTGAGCTACAGATCAAAGTACATCTGAAACTCGTAGGGATGGGGCCGAACCGCCAACGGCTGCACTTCCGTTGCGCGTTTGAAGGAAATCCAGGTATCGATAAACTCCCGGTCGAACACTCCGCCTTCCAGCAGGAACTCGTGATCTGCCTTAAGCGCCGTGAGCACTTCTTCCAGAGAGCCGGGTACACTGCGGATTTCCGATTTCTCCGCGGCCGACAGTTCATAGATGTTCTTATCGACAGGTCCATACCCATGCTGCGTTGGATCGATGCCCTTGCGAATACCGTCAATACCGGCAAGAAGCATCGCCGCAAACGCCAGGTATGGGTTGGCCGTTCCATCCGGCGTCCGAAACTCAACGCGAGCCGATTTCGGCGACACTGCCGCAATCGGAACGCGCACAGCAGCGCTGCGATTGCCCTTGGAGAACACCAGATTGACTGGCGCCTCAAACCCCGGCACCAACCGCTTGAACGAATTTGTGCTCGGCGTGGCAAACGCCAGAAGCGCCGGCGCATGATGCAAAATACCCCCGATATAGTGCAACGCTGTCTTGCTCATGTTGCCGTAGGTGCCTTCCTCGAAAAACAGCGGCGTGTCGCCGTTGAAAATGCTTTGATGAACATGCATGCCTGAACCGTTGTCCCCATACACAGGTTTCGGCATGAACGTCGCCACTTTACCATAGCGCTTCGCGACATTGCGTACGATGTATTTGTATAACAAAACTGTATCAGAGACGGTTGTCAGTGTACTGAAGCGGAAATTAATCTCAGCCTGTCCAGCGGAGGCAACTTCGTGGTGATGCCGCTCAACGCGGATTCCCGCTTTCATCAGTTCCATGACCATCTCTGTACGCAGATCGTGCTGACTGTCAGTCGGCTGGACGGGAAAGTAACCACCCTTGTTCTTCACCTTATACCCAAGATTGCTACCTGCATCCTTGCCTGTGTTCCAGTTAGCCTCTTCCGAATCGACGTGGTAAAACGCGCCGCCCTGTTCCGATGCAAACCGCACATCGTCAAACACGAAGAATTCCAGTTCAGGACCGAAATAGGCCGCTGTGCCAATGCCTGTCTGTTGCAAAAACGCTTCCGCTTTTTGAGCGATATACCGTGGATCACGGTTGTAACGCGTTCCGTCTGGTTCGTACACGTCACAAACCAGATCGAGAGTGGGTACGGCAGTGAACGCATCGACGTAGGCCGTGGACAAATCAGGGCGCATCACCATGTCACTCTCTTCAATGCCCCGAAATCCCTGGATGCTCGATCCGTCAAACGCGATGCCATTCACCAGATTGTCTTCGTCGATTTCAACGGCAGGTATGGTGACATGATGCTGCCTGCCTGGCATGTCGACAATGCGAAAATCGACCATTTGAATGTTTTTTTCCTTGATGAGAGCTAAAATGTCCGACGGCGTCAATCTATCCATCTCCCAACTGTAAAATAGACCTATCGCCATCAGTATACGCCACGCGCGGCACAAACGTCAATCCCGAATGTTAGGATACCTAACGCACGCGGAAATGAAATCAATCGAATCGCAGAGTTCGACGACGCAATGATACACTCAAGACAATTCCAATGCTAAGAAAGTTGACAATCAGAGAAGAACCGCCATAGCTGACAAAGGGCAACGTAATGCCAGTAGCGGGACTGATGACCAAATTCATGCCAATGTTCTCAAAGATCTGAAAGGCAAAGAGACCGACTGAACCAGCTATGAGATAAGAGCCAAAATCGTCAAGGGCCGATGTTGCCACCCGGACCATGCGGTACAGCATAACCAGAAAGAGCATGATCAAAACGCTCGATCCGACGAAACCCAACTGTTCAGCGATGGCGGAAAATATGAAGTCTGTCCATTGAAAGGGAATCCAGCTTCCACTCGTCTGCGTACCGTGCAACAACCCGGAACCGAAGACGCCTCCCGATCCCACCGCAATCTCCGCTTCCAGCACCTGATAGCCCGCGCCCGTTGGATTCGATCCCGGTTCGATAAAAGAGATCAGACGCTTTGTCTGATACGGGTGCAAAATATGTTGATGCTGAAGCAAAACGACGGTCTCGTGAGCAAAAGGTCCGACCGCCAGGACAAAGGCCACCAAAAACGCGGCAGACCCACCGACCATGAACCGCAGATGTTTCTTTTGGACGTATACGAGCAGCATCGAATACAGGATCGCGAGCATGACCAGCGCCTGACCCAAAGCTGGCTCCTTCAGAGTCAGCACAAACGGCACCGCAAACACAGCCAAAATGGGTAACAGGCCTCTGAATGAGTAATCAGGATATTCCCTTTCATTCATGCGCGCCATGTAATCAGCAGTCCAGACGATCAATGCCAGTTTCATGAGTTCGGACGGCTGAAAACTGAGTCCCGCCGGCAGTGAGATCCAGCTATGCGCGCCATTGACCGTATGAAATCCGAAGACGGCCACAAGAAAGAACAGGCATCCCCCGTAAATCCACCACCGCCACTTGGACAGAGTCTTGTAATCCACCATCATCATGACAAACATAGCGACATAGCCCAGGACTTCCCACACAATCTGACGAATAACAATGTGCGGCGGGATGCCCAGAAGCGCATTTCCTGTAGCGGGATTGGCCTTTCCATACGTAGATGTATATATGGCGATGCAACTAATAACGGAGATGCAAAGCATGACAAAAATCAGCGGAAAATCCAGATCGCGGATATTGCGTTTTACTATTGATTCCACACCACTGCCTCCAAGCAAAAACATTCTATTTTATATCATCTCACGAGCAGCCCATTTGCGCAACGTCTCACGATTTATACCGACGCTTCCATGATGTCCATCCGATGAGAGAACACAGCAGCAGCGCCAGACTGACGCCGAGCAGACAGAGTACCACGGGCATCGGCAGGCTGTCTGTCACAAGGACGATCTGCGGCCCCGCAAATCGCCCCAGAGTGATGAACACCGTGACCCACACACAGACACCGGCATAGGCGGCCAGCGCGAAGCGGGTAAATGACATTCCGCCCAACCCGGCCACGATCGCCGTTACATGTCGAATGCCGGGAATAAAGAAGCCGCCAAACAGGGTCAGCGGTCCGTAGCGGCCCAAATACGTTTCAACTCGCAACAGCATCCGGTCGGTGATATGCAGATAGCGGCCGAAGCGCAGCACCAGAGGCCGACCGACAAACGTCCCGACAACATAACTGAGCGTAATGCCGATCGCCCCTCCAATAATGCCAGCCAATACCGCTGGAAAATATGACAGATCGCCACGATACACGAAGTATCCGACAGCGGTGAGGATCGTCTCGTCGGGCAGGGGAAGACCAACGATACCCAGTACAAGTATACCCGTCAAGCCAATATACCCGTAGTGCTGAATCAGGTGCACAATCTGTCCATCCGCGATGTCCGTCACCCCATTTGGTCTATATTATTCCCCGGAAGCGCCAGAAACGAGGCATTTTGGCCCGTCTCCGCGAGCGCCCCGTCAAAAGAGAGCGTAATCACATACCTTGGCAGGTGAGGAGGTGGATACTCATGATGATTCCCCGAACGCACTGGCACCGCTATGTAGGCCATCCAGTGCTTGTGCACTGCACGATGGGCATCTATCAAGGGCGCCTGCACGGCGTATCAGACACGCACCTGATACTGCACGGATACCGTCTCGCCTCGGCGGAGTCCTCTGAAAACAGGGAACTGACCACACTGGACCAGGCGGTTCCCGCAACGCTCGAACATGTCTACTATCCGGCCGCTGCGTTGGCCTTGCCGCTCGTCGCCATCGTAGGCGTGACTGCTCTGGGGCTGGGCGCCATGGCAATGTGGTAGTTCCTGCGCATTTATGGCAGAGGTTCCGCTGTCAGCCTGATCCCATGGACCGTGATGTTCCTTGATGAGGTGGCGTCGCATTCCCATCTCATCAAGGCTAGTCTGTCGTATTCCTATCTTATTGATTCCCTGGCAAACATATGGCTGAGAGGAGGCGCGAAAACTATTGGCGAACACCCGCTGTCAAGCAGGAGGTAAAGAGCTTTGCAGCGAATGTATCATGTCAACGGAGGTTGCATGATGCGCAAACACAAACCCGACTTTTTACTCCTGTTCGCTGTACTCAGCCTCGTCGTTTTTGGCGTGGTCATGGTGTTTTCGGCCAGCATGGTGTGGGCCATTCAGGTGACAGGAGCGACGCCCGCCTATTACTTTAAACGTCAGTTGATCTACGCGATAATCGGCGTCATCATCATGTTCATCTTCATGAACATACCATACACCCGCATTCACCGCTGGGCAAAGTGGATCTCGCTCGGCACCCTGACGTCGCTGGTCCTGGTTCTCATTCCTGGCATCGGTCATAAGGTCGCCAATGTCAGACGCTGGATCGGCCCACCGTCACTCAAATTTCAGCCGAGTGAAATTGCGCTTGTCGGCATCTTGATCTATCTGGCCTACATATACGATAAAAACGGGAGCAAAATCGATCTCTTCAAGCGTGGAGTCTTGCCGCCTCTGCTGATGGTTGGCGCGCAGTTTGTCCTTATTGTTCTGGAACCGGACATGGGCACCGGCATGTTATTGCTCCTGTCAGGTCTGACAGTGATGTTTGCCGCCGGAATACGCAAATTGCACATAGCGGTCATCGGCGCTGTACTGACACCCATCATCGCTGCGTTTGCGCTGTTTGAATCGTATCGAAATATCAGGCTTAAGGTGTTTTTGCATCCGTGGGACCCAAAATACACGAACCTGGGCGGATACCAGTTACAGCAGTCGCTCATTGCCATTTATCACGGCGGCCTATTTGGGCAGGGACTGGGACGCGGGATCGAACCGTTTCTCTACCTGCCGATCCCTCATGAAGACTTTATCTTTGCCATCATCATCGAAGAATTGGGACTTGTTGGCGCGGCCGCCGTGCTTGGATTATTCGCGCTTTTAATCTGGCGAGGCATCCAGATCAGCCAGCGCCTCACGAGTCGATTCGCTTCGTTGCTGGCCATTGGTCTGTCGAGTATGATAGGGTTGGGCGTACTGATTAACGTGGGTGTCGTGACAGGGCTGATGCCGATCACGGGCATTCCATTGCCGTTCATCAGCTACGGAGGCACCGCTTTGATCATGAAACTGTGTGCGGCCGGCATGCTCCTGTCTCTATCGAGGTATACGACGGACAGGCCAGTCACGCAGGGGGAACCTCCAGGAGCGCAAGTCAGGCCGGTCAACTTTAGCAGGGCGCGCCGCAAGGAACCCCGCAGTGTGAAGTCCCGTTCCAAGGGCATGGGCGCTGCGCCCACCAAGAGCCGCTAACCGGAACGCATGACGATAGGAGAGCGAATGAGATGGCTGATATCCGAAGATTGAGCGAAACTCTCTTCATGTTCGATTTGTTTGAGCAGGGTCTGCGCGGGAGATCCTCCGCTTACGTGTACACAGGGCCAAAGAAAGTACTCATTGAAACTGGTTCCGCTCCTTGCCGACCCTATCTGGTCGATGGACTGAGAACACTGGGCCTGACACCCGCTGATCTGGATTATGTTGTTCTCACACATGTCCATCTCGATCACGCTGGCGGCGCTGGCGTGCTGGCCATCGACGCCCCCCAGGCCACGTTTGTCGCCCATCCGCGCGCTGCCCGCCACCTGATTGATCCGACAAAGCTGATTGCTGGCGCCAAAGCGGTATACGGAGATGATCTGGAGCGTTTCTTCGGCCAGATTTTACCCGTTCCGGAGCGTCAGGTGCTGATTCGCGAGGAGGGTGACACCCTTGACCTCGGTGATCGCGTCGTCACGTTTTACGATACGCCAGGCCACGCCAGACACCATTTCAGTATGCACGATCCCGCCTTGTCGGCTGTCTTTTCCGGCGACGCCCTGGGCGTTCGCTATGTCACTGAATTTACCGGCTGGCCCTTCGAATTCGTCTTACCCTCAACCAGCCCATCCGATTTTGATCTGACGGCCGTGGAAAACACAGTAGACAAGTTGCGCGCTCTCGATCCTGCCGTGGTGTATCATACGCATTTCGGCCCCTCTCTCGCGGAAGAAGCGTTCGCAGGCACTTTGGAAGGTGCGCGTATGTTCGCGCGTCTGGCCGACGACACATACACCGGGCAGACGACATGGGAGCATATGGCCCACGCTCTTGAACATCGTGTTGCCTCTTGGTTACGCGACAACGGACACACGGAACCATGGAACATCGCTGATTTGGGTGTGGACATCGAACTGAACGCCAAAGGGTTGCTCTACTATCAACAGCAAAAACGTGTTCAGCGCTAAACTGCGCTGTCAGCATCATGCTCTGATCTCGCCTGATTTCACTCCAAGCATGCCCAACACGGAGCGATGCGCACGCCATTCAAGTTCATCGTCGAGCGCGTCGAGCGGCTCATGGCACCCTTTGAAAGCCAACGCCTGGGCAAGCAGATGATCAGCAAGGTGCGGATTTTTCGGAAGCAGCGGACCATGAATATACGTACCGACGACCCCCTTGTACTGGAGACCTTCATGATGATCGCGTCCGTTGTTGCCGTGTCCCTTTAAAACTCTTCCCAGCGGAGCATAGTCGTGAAACGTTCTCCCGGCGTGGTTTTCAAAACCTACGATCGTTTTGCCGTCAGACTCGCCGCTCTGAGAGACCCATTCGATCGCGATATTGCCGATCAGCCGCCCTTTGCCCGCTCGGGTTGCAACAGCGAGCAGTCCCAATCCGGGAATGCGCTCGCCGCTTTGCAACTCATAATACTCGCCCAGCAGTTGATATCCGCCGCACACAGCGAGAACAGGCAACCCTGCTTCAATGGCAGTTGCAAAGTCTTCGCGATAGATCGCCAGTTCTCTGCCTACAAGCTGCTGCTCCCGATCCGATCCGCCGCCAAGCAAAACCATGTCCACAGACCCAAAATCCACGCGCGATCCCAGTTTTACGGGCGTCACGGTGAGTGTCCATCCCCGCGCCTGCATGCGATGGCGCAGCACCGAGATGTTGCCCTGGTCCGCATAGAGATTTAGCAGTTCTGGAAACAGATGCGCCAACGTCACCGTCCGGTCCGTCATCTTGCCGCCCCCCGTAACTGTTCTCCCAGTGGATACAAAGCTGTATACGTTGATAACACGTACACCGGAACATCCAAGTCCGATGTCATTGCCAGCGCCTCAGGCAGTTCCTCAGCTATCTGGATGCGCTGCCTGTCCACACCGGCGTACGCCAGACGCACGGCCATGTCCAGAGCTCTTGTGCCTGCGCAGACGTAACGCTGGCACCGCGCGGCTGAAACAAACCGTTCAAGATCGATATCCCAGAGCCAGGAGACGTCCCTGCCATCTGCATCCGCGTCGTTGATGGCAAAACACACCGCCTTATCGCGCTCATCAGATTCAAGTGTGCGCAGGACACTGTTGGCGCCAGTAGGATTCTTGATCAGTGCCAAAATTCGTTCCGGTGAACCCGGAAACGTCTGCATCCGGCCTGGCGGCGCTTCATAGTGTTCTGCCCCAGCCTGAATCTGGCGCGGAGAACGGCCCAGAAGGCGCGCCGTCGCCGCGGCCGCCAGCACATTGTAGTCGTTATAGAGACCGGGCGCTCCGGCATTGACCATAAATTCTTCCTGTCGAGGATCCGTCGCGCGTTCTCGAACGATGAGTTCGGACGAGCCATCTGTCTTGCCTCCAAAATGCGGCGCCGGTCGGCCGAAATGGCCACTGAAACAGTAATAATAGCCCAACTGTCCGTAAATGTATCGCTCGTACTGCAACTCCCGACCGCAAATGAGACAAAAGGCGCCATCGCGAACTTCATTGCGCGGCTCTTCATCCACCGGGCATTCGTCCATACCATAGTAATACGTGAGTTCGCGCTCCCAGCCAAGCGATGCGGCCAGTGGATCATCCGCATTTGTGAGCAGTATGGTGCCGGGATAAAGCAACCCCGACCGCAACATCGCCAGTGCGCCGTCGACCTCCCCATAACGGTCCAACTGATCACGAACCACGTTGGTCACGACGATCAGGGTAGGGTGGTAACGGTTCGTAATGAGCGGCAATGTGGCCTCATCCACTTCGAGCACAGCCCGCTTCACGCGCAATCGCCCGTGTCCGTCCACATGGGGCAACAGGGCTCCGAGCAGCCCCTGCAGAAGATTCGCCCCCCCGCGGTTTGTCAGCCACGGGTGTTCATCATCCGTCAGCATACTGTACAGGAGGGCGCTCGTTGTCGTTTTCCCATTGGTGCCCGTGACCACGACGCATTGTTCCAATTGGGATAAAAGCCGAAACAGCAAGTCCGGACTGACTCTGGACGCGACCAGACCCGGCATGCTGGTGCCGCGTCGACCAACCAGCCGCAAGAGTATTGTGATCATCCATCCGATCCACAGGGCTGCCTGCGCCCGCAACCGTTTCATATGGTCAAAACCCGAAAACAGTCATTCCGCCATCGACGAAGAGAGCCTGTCCCGTTACATAACTGGCGACGTCCGCCGCGGCAATTCCCTTGGCAAGCGCCAGACCAATGCCTCGCGACGCCCCTGTCACCAACACCTTGCGACCACTCACTGCAAACAGCTCATTCGACACATCAGTTCACCCCGTGACTTCAACCAACGCCTGGCTTCCACTGCCGTGCACAGTCGTGCAATACAGGTGAGCACTAGCGTATAATACGACCATTGTACACTACGCCACAAGCGGGGGATGATTGGATGCTTCATCGTTTTTCCCGAACAGAACTGGTGATTGGTCCGGAGGGCCTTGACATACTCCGCAACGCCACAGTCGCCGTGTTAGGCATGGGGGGAGTAGGTTCGTACACTGTCGAAGCGCTGGCCCGTTCCGGCGTCGGGCACTTGCTGTTAGTCGATAAAGATGTCGTAGATGTCACCAACATCAACAGGCAGATTCCAGCGCTTACCGACACCATCGGCCGACCGAAAGTCGAAGTGATGGCGGAACGCGTCGCGGCCATCAATCCCGAATGCGTGGTGGAAACGAAACGCATGTTCTTTTTGGAGGAGACGGCAGAAGACATCTTTTCCAGTCGCCTGGATTATGTGGCAGACGCCATTGACACCGTCAGCGCAAAGATTCACTTGATCCGTCAGTGCATGACGCGTGACATTCCTATAGTCTCCAGTATGGGCGCAGCCAACAAGATCGATCCTGCGCAGTTTCGCGTTATGGATATCTCAGAAACTACGGTTGATCCCATCGCCCGCGTGATACGCCGTGAGTTGCGAAAGTGCGGCGTCGCCAGTGGCCTGAAGGTCGTTTGCTCGCTCGAAAAGCCGCGGCCGCCGCGCGAGGATGTCCGCAGGACCGTGGCATCAGAGGAACCTGGCCTGCCGCGCAAGGCGACTCATCCGCCCGCCAGCATCGCATTCGTGCCCCCGGTGGCGGGTCTTTTGCTGGCCAGCGTGATCATACGGGAACTCGTCGGATTGTAGATGGAACCGCGCCTATTTGGCTCCGGTTCCCCTGCGCTGCGGGCGATCCCGCATGTATCGTTGTAATCCTGTCTGCGCCAGCACACGAAGAAAATCCGCTGGCGGATCAGCCGCGAATACGCGACCATCCGGCAACTTCACAGTATAGGCGTGCAATAACTGATACGTCAGGTCAAACGCCGGTTTCCCCCCGTATTTGACATCACCGAGCAAGGGATGTCCGATGGCCTGCATGTGAGCCCGAATCTGATGAGTACGTCCACTGATCAGAGTGATCTCAACCAGTGTGAATCCAGCGCCCGATCCCAGCGCCCGATAGCGCGTAAGCGCACTGCGACCATCAACGCTTCCGTCCAGCGCTCCCACTGTTCGATTCGTTCGTTCCACTCGCATCAAGGGTGTGTCTACATCACCGGATCCGGTGAGCTTCCCCCAGACAATGGCCAGGTACGTTTTTTCCACACGTCGATCGCGGATGGCCTCCGACAGGGTTCTTAGGGTGCCCGTGTCCTTGCCAATCATAACGATCCCTGAGGTGTTCCTGTCCAGTCGATTGACTGTGGCCGGCAGAAAGGATCGTCCGCCGGCGATCTCACCGCGCCTGTACAGATAGGCCAGCGCCCGATTGATCAGAGTATCCTTGTGTTCAGACGAATCAGGGTGAGTGAGCAAGTCCACCGGTTTGTTGACAACGAGTAGGTGCTCATCCTCAAAGACAATGTCAATATCTGTGCTCATGCCCTTGAATTTCGGTTTGTCCTTTGCCAGTTCCGTGTATTCGTCCTGATGAATATAGAGCGACAGGCAGTCACCCGGTTGCAGCACTGTATCCACTTTCCCTTTTTTCCCGTTCACCTTGACGCGGCCTACACGGATCATCTTGTAGACGCCGCTCAGGGGCAATCCGGGCAACGCCTGACGCAAATAGCGGTGAAGTTTCTTGCCACTGTCCTCGGGCAATAGCGTGATCTCAATCAATGGGCGCACCCGCCGTCGATTCTTCAGGCCACACGATGGACGCAGCGAATTGAGTGTCGTCGATATGGTTTCGCAATATGGCGTTGAGGTCATCCAAACGCAGTTGCGTCAGCGCGTCAAGCGATGCCAGGATGTCCATACCCCGAAGTTTTTGCGCTGTAAATACATTGGCGATACCTTGCGGCGAATCAAGCAGAGACAGGAATCTTCCCATGGCCTTGCGTTTCGACCGCTCAAAGTCCGGTTCCAGAACTCCCGATTGCGCGAATTCCTGCAGAGCGGCTTTGACCCGCTCGATCAATTCTCTGGGTTTTTTTGAATTGCCGCCGAATACTGAGTGGCCGTACAGCCTTGTCAGTTCATATTCGGTGCTGAAACCCTGATCAGTAAGCCCTTCGTCAATCAGCGCCTGGTAAAGATCAGAACTGCGTCCAAGCAAAGCGTCAAGCCCTAATTCCATCGCCGCTTCCCGCAGTTGTCGGCGCTCCGGATCACTGTCGACATGACGTTCTTTGAAGCCAAACAGTACGCGCGGCTGTGCAATCGCCAATCGGCTTTCTGCCAAAGCTTTGCTCGGATACTCTGGCAAAGGCGGATAAAAACGCTGGATGGCCGCCTGCGGCTTGTAGGATTTGCCGCCCTGATTGGCCCTGACCACCTGCAGGATGGACTCCGCATCCACATCGCCAACCACAACCAGTATCATGTTAGAGGGATGGTAGAAGGTCCGGTAACAATTGTACAGATCCTCCTTCGTAATGGCTGTGATGGAATCAACGGTTCCCGCAATGTCAATGGCTGCCGGGTGCGTTCCGTAAAACGTCTGCAACAACTGAAAATAGACACGCCAACTCGGATTGTCCTCATACATTTTTATTTCCTGTCCGATAATCCCTTTTTCCTTCTCAACGTTTTCCTCAGTAAAATACGGATGCTGTACAAAATCCAGCAGAATGCCAAGATTGTCATCCAGCGCCGTCGTACACGAAAAGAGATACGTTGTGCTGTCGAAGGTGGTAAAGGCGTTGGCCTGCGCGCCGGTTTTGGCAAACTCCATGAACACATCGCCGTGTTCTTCCTCAAACATTTTGTGTTCCAGAAAGTGCGCGATACCGTCAGGCACGTGAATGCGCGTCTGTCGATCCGGTTCTACAAACTCGCTGTCGATAGACCCGTAGCGCGTTGTGAAACTGGCATATGTTTGCCGATACTCCGGTTTCGGCATTATGTATACCTGCAGGCCGTTTTCCAGTTGTTCGTGAAAAACGGTTTCCTGAAGCCGTTCATACCGAGTTTCCTGCATGTGCTCACACCCCCTTGTCTCGCAAAAAATATACCGTGTCTACTTTGACGGTTTGCGCCATCCGAACAACGTCTTCCTTTGTCACGCGACGAACATCGTCAATCAGTTGTTGCACAGAGCGGTCCCGTCCCGTGAAGCGTTTGTACATTTGCATGACAGCGCCGGTAAACGGTTGATCGTCGGATTGCAGGTATTGGTTCACAAGACCCTCTTGCGTGTACACCAACTCATCATCGGAAATGTTCCCGGCGGCGAGTGCCTCCAGTTGTTCGCCGATGATCCCGCGCGCCCGTTCAAAGTCGCTGATCTGAATGCCGGATTGAATGAATATAAAGCCCTTAAGCCCTTCCAAACGACTGGACGCGTAGTAGGCGAGGCTTGCTTTTTCCCTGACATTGGCAAAGAGTTTCGAATGCGGGAACCCTCCAAGAATTCCGTTATAAACGATTAGAGCTGGATAATCATCGTCCGCATAAGACGATCCTGCGCGAAGCCCCAGGTTCATTTTCCCCTGATTCACGTCGAGACGTTCTACAATGAGTCGCTCTTCACGAATCGGCCGCGGCGCAGACGGGCTTGCTCCTTCGGGTGCTGCGCCAGGCGCCGCTGCAGATCCCCGTCCGTTATACGGCCTCACGTGGGCGGCCAACTCTTGTCTTAAAATAGTCGCGGCGTTTGTAGGATCCACCGGTCCAACTACATAGACATGAAGGACCGACTCCTCCAGCAGCCTCTGATATGTATGATGCAATGAGACAGCGTCTATCTCCGCGATGTCCTCTACATAACCGAGTCGCGACAATCCAAAAGGTTCACTGTCGCACATCGCTTGCACGCAGCGTTCTGCGGCGTACGAGATCTTGTCGTTCACCAGATTTTCGATGCGTTGTTGATGAAGCGCTTTTTCCCCTTCGACGTATGCCTCCCGAAATGCCCCGCGTTCAATCTTCGGCGCCATTATGACTTGCGCAAAGAGGCGAATCGCTTCTCCAAACAGATGACTGGCTCCCTCAATCAAAGCCTCATGCGGAACCTGCACCGTGAACTCCACCGTTTGCAGATCGCCGTGTTTATTCACCCTGGCCCCGATACGGGCTCCATACAGATCATCAAACGCGCGCATCAATTTTCCCTGCGTGTCGTACCGCTCGGTACCGCGCAGCAACACTTGCGGAAGCAACGCCGTGGCCGTTACCCGGTCCCTTTCCAACGGACGTTCAAGTTGCGCCAATACGGAAACCATCCTATATTTCTGGGTTGGCAATAAATGAACCTGCACGCTGCCCAGGTCATCATAGATCCAATCTGTCACGCATGTCGGCCTCCACTCGTACCCATCCTGGTCCAGCCAGAAGACTCCGCCCCATAAACCCGGGCTTACCCGCGGCAACGCTACTCTTTAGTATACGTCTGCCCACGCAAAGCATACAAAAAGGACTGAAGCCCCCGGAAACTCACCGAGGGCCGCCCCTGTAGATTTCACGTCAACTCTTTCGCATTTGACTTCGAACGGCCGCTTGCGCAACCTCGTAATCGAGACTTGTGATCACCTGTGACGCGCGAATCCACTGCTGAACTTCCCGTTTCATCGCCGAAGACACGTACTTTGGCATCCCGTGTTGGTACACCAGTTCCTTGCGCGACATGTGATGGCGACTCGTACAGTGATAGTTTGTGAGGGCTTCCATCAGCTCACCACAGATCGGACATTGAAACACGGACACACTTCCCTTCATACGGGTATGTCACATGCATAAATCCTTCCGCAAGCGCCTCTGAGTTGTCAGTACCTACACACTACATCGACCCTAGTGTAATCCCTGACCACCCACTCCGCAAGTAAGATAATGAAATCTTAATCATTTGTTGCCAAGCACCACTCCAATTTTGGCCAAATAGCGATACTGACTGGCGCCCAAAATAACGAGCTCAAACTCCTAGCCGTTGCCTGTTTAAAAAGAGACCTCTTTGCAGGAGTTGTCCTCTGGACGGTTGAAATGAACAGAGTGCGTATTATATGATATGACAGTAAGCAATCCAAAGAGGAGTGAGTTCGCGTGACGTTCGTCATTGTGTCGCCTTGTATCGACGAAAAGGCAGCAGACTGTGTAGAGACCTGTCCGGTAGACGCAATCCATGAAGGCGAGGATCAGTATTTCATAGATCCGGATACCTGCATCGACTGCGGCGCCTGTGAGGCTGTATGTCCCGTATCGGCCATTTTCCAGGAGGATTTTGTTCCTGACGAAGAAAAGTCTTTCATTGAAAAGAACCGCAACTTCTTCAGGAAATAATGACGCGAATCCCACAAGGGGTCGAGTAACCTGGCAGGCAATCCACTGCGGAGTACAGACCCCTGCCTTTTGTGGGCTTCACCAGCCGTTTCATTCAACCAGCCGCTCTTCTGGGTGTGAATGTTACCTTATGAACGAACATATATACGACCGTATGCGCGAACGCTAAACATACAGTCATCCCCGCGAACGAACCAGGTGAACCAAGATGCCTCGCGACGGTCAGAAAGACCAGGACACTGACCGTACGACCTATGCCGAGCGCCAATTCCCTGCTGATCAGATGCTCCGCCCTGTGCTTGGCCGATGCGGCAGATTCGTCAATTTCATTCATGATCATTGTTCCGAATGGAACAACGAAAAACGGCAACGCAAATGCAGTCACGGCGCCAAACAGGACCAATGTCCACTGCCTGACAGGCAGCAAGAGGACGAGCGCAATCAGGCCCATCAGCCATGCCGCCGCACCCATTAATCGATTTCCCACACGTTGCTTACGCACAACCTTTCCGGCAAGAAAAAACGAACCCAGGGAAATCAAACCCGTCCAAAGTCCGTACAGTCCGAGTCCTTCTTCGTTACGGGCAACGAAAAATACCAACAGACCTATGAAGAACGAAAACACCCCTTCTCTAAGCCCAAACACAATCGAACCGATCCACAATCTCCGCCAGTCTGGGTCCGCCCTAAAACGAAATCCTTCGCGCAGACGCAGTGTGTGAGGTTCGGCGCGGCGGGGCAAGCGGAACGACAACACGAGAAGAATACCAAATAGAAGCAATGACAGGGCAAAGATGACGTGATATCCGGAGAAGCGCCGCCCATGTACGATCAAATACCCGGCCATATAGGGTCCTGTCATACTGACAAGCGATCCAAACAGTCCCGCAAGACCATTGAAGTGTCCACGATTGTCTGGCTTGGTCAAGTCAAACGTCAGAACGTGAAAGGCAAACCAGTAGAGGCCCTGACCGATTCCAAAGAACGTACCCAGCCATAGCGCGTGGTTGACGCTCCGCTCCCCTAACATGAGCAGGATCGCGAAGAAAACGGCCAATGACACGACGCCTGCGCGAAGGATCCACAGTTCCCCAACTCTGCGCGCCAGAAACCCACTACATAAAAATGCCAGTGGCAGAGTGCCAAAGACGAGCAGGTTGAACAACCCAATGTCGATGTAGGAGTGTTCGACCTTCCAGATGTACACATTTACAAATGTGCCCGATAGGGCCAAGGCGGCCATAAACGATGTTCCCATCCCGAGAAGAAGGCGACCGCCGTCATTGAGCCGATCAGCATGACTCTCAGGAAAACTCGACAGATGGGTCTGAGTACATGCAGTTGGTGTATCGAGTCGCACGCGGTCCCGCATGACTCCCCTCCTTTGCCTGTAAAAAAAGGGCGCACATTGGTAGTGCGTGCTGAATGCGCGCATTACCAATGTGCGTCCGAAGCAGAATTTTATCCTACCGACAAAACAATCAGACAATAAAGCTGTATACGAGCGTACCCAAACCAACGATCACGCAATAAAAACCAAAGGGTCGCAAGGCCTTGACTTCGTGCGTCTTGAAATACCGCATCAGGAACCAGGTGCTCAAGTACGCCGCAATACCGGCGACCAGTCCGCCGACCAGCGCCATGGGAAGCATCCCATGCGGCGCGTGGTGCAGTTTTGGCAGTTCAAGGACAGCAGCCCCAAGGATAATGGGGGTGGCAAGGAGAAAACTGAAGCGAGCCGCGGCCTCATAGCGCAGCCCGTACATGAGCCCGCCAATCATGGTCATGGCGGATCTTGAGAAACCGGGAATGAGCGCCAGAGACTGTAAGAGACCGACCACAATGGCTTGTCCAAAAGTGAGATCCTGGGGTTCCTTGTTCCCATTTCTCCGGAGCAGGCGATCTCCAAGAATGAGGATGACGCCGTTGACGATAAGGAAAACCATGGCCACTCGCGGCGTGGCAAACAGCGTTGCAAACTTTTTCACGCCCAGACCGCCTATGACCACCGCCGGCAAAGTAGCGACCACAAGCAGCCAGAACTGCTTGCGGGCAGCCATGGAACCAGTCGTTTCGGCAGCCTTTCCGGACGCGAACACAGCCTTTAGAAACACCAGCCAGTCGATCAGGAAAAAGACAAGTAAAGCGACGGCCGTGCCGACATGGAGCATGACAATGAATGGCAGGAAAGCAGGATTCGCCTGGATGTTGGGCCAATGCAGGATATAGGGCAACAGTACGCCGTGCCCAACGCTGCTGATCGGGAAAAGCTCTGTGATTCCCTGAACCAGAGCAAAAATAAGAGTCTGCCACAAGTGCATAAGAAACATATTCCTCCTAAAAAACCGATTATCATCTCGTATTGTATCACATGTGATTGGACCATTCCTGAAGTAGGCTGCCGCCTCAGTGAGGCGGCTGTCGCTGGTTGCCGCCTCACTGAGGCGGCTGTCGCTGGTTGCCGCCTCACTGAGGCGGCTGTCGCTGGTTGCCGCCTCACTGAGGCGGCTGTCGCTGGTTGCCGATCATTCCTGCCGGCCGGATTCCTATGCTGTGCCCCTGCTCAGACACGGCTGCGCCGAACTCGCGACGGGCACAGCATAGGAATCCTGACGAGTGGGTTTTTCATTCCTGAAAAACGTCGCAGACGCTTGTTCATTCCTCCGATGGTGCGCGTCAGCAGTGAGATTTTGCTTCGCAAAACTCAGACATGGAAGTCTTTCCCTGTCACATGTTGCGGCGGTACTGTCCGCCGACCTCGTAGAGCGCCGCTGTGATCTGCCCCAAACTGGCGACTTTGACAGTCTCCATGAGTTCGGCGAAAATATTGCCCCCGTGCTGGGCAACGTCCTGCAGGCGCTGCAATGCGGGTTCGGCCTCCTGCTGATGCTCTTTCTGAAAGTGGCGCAACCCTTGGATCTGATGCTCCTTTTCCTCGATGGTCGCGCGGGCCAGCTCCAATTGCGGCGCCTGATAGCCACTGTCCTCTGTTTGCGGGTTGAGATAGGTGTTCACCCCGATGATGGGCAGTTCTCCAGAATGTTTTAGCGTCTCATAATAGAGTGACTCTTCCTGGATTTTGCTTCGCTGATACTGTGTCTCCATGGCGCCCAGCACGCCGCCGCGGTCGTGGATGCGCAAAAACTCATCCAGAACGGCCTGTTCCACCAAATTGGTGAGTTCCTCAGTAATGTAGGCGCCTTGCAGAGGATTCTCGTTTTTCGTAAGGCCAAACTCGCGATTGATGATCATCTGGATCGCCATGGCTCTGCGCACCGACTGCTCTGTGGGCGTTGTGACAGCCTCGTCATACGCGTTTGTGTGCAACGAGTTGCAGTTGTCGTAAATGGCGAGCAGCGCCTGAAGCGTCGTCCGAATGTCGTTGAAATCCACCTCCTGAGCATGCAGGGAACGCCCCGAGGTTTGAATGTGGTACTTTAACTTCTGACTGCGGTCGCCCGCGCCGTACAGATGTTTCATCGCAATCGCCCAGATGCGGCGCGCCACTCTGCCCATCACCGTGTACTCCGGATCCATCCCGTTGCTAAAAAAGAAGGAGAGATTGGGCGCAAACTCGTCGATGTGCATGCCGCGGCTCAGATAGTATTCGACATAAGTGAACGCATTCGACAGCGTGAAGGCCAGTTGCGAAATCGGGTTCGCGCCCGCTTCGGCGATATGGTAGCCGCTGATAGAGACGGAATAGTAGTTGCGGACACTGTGCTCGATAAAGAACTGTTGCATGTCGCCCATCATACGCAGAGCAAATTCCGTGGAGAAGATACACGTGTTTTGGCCCTGATCCTCTTTGAGAATGTCCGCCTGCACTGTGCCGCGCACGACTTGCAGCGTCCGCCGCGCAATCTCGGCGCGTTTTTCTGGCGACAGTGGACTGTCATTTTTGGCGGCGGCCTGATGCAACTGCTGGTTGATGGCCGTATTCAGAAACATGGCAAGGATGATCGGCGCGGGTCCATTGATCGTCATAGAGACCGATGTGGCGGGATTGATCAGGTCAAAACCCGCATAGAGCGCCTCCATGTCATCCAGTGTGCATATGGATACACCGCTCTCTCCAATCTTCCCGTAGATGTCCGGTCGATAATCGGGGTCTTCACCGTACAGAGTCACACTGTCAAACGCCGTGGAGAGACGCTTGGCGCTGTCGCCGGAGGACAGATAGTGAAACCGTCGATTGGTCCGTTCTGGCGTTCCCTCTCCGGCGAACTGCCGACGCGGCTCTTCTTCTGTCCGCTTGAGCGGAAACACCCCCGCCGTATAAGGGAATTCCCCAGGAACGTTTTCCAGCATCAGATAGCGCAGGATGTCCCCATAATCGTGCAGACGCGGCAGCGCGATTTTAGGAATATCGAGGCCTGACAGCGATCGCACATAGAGCGGAGTGCGCAGTTCCCGATCCCGAACGCGTGAAATCAATTCGGGTTGCGTATAGCGTTCTACGAGATCCGAAAACCCTTCCAGCAGTTCGCGAGTCTCCGGGTTCATCTGCTCTTTGACGCCATGCAGGAGGACCGATAGAGCTTCAGCAACCTCTGTTCTTTGGTCTCCCTGGTCTTTCACGGCGGCAAGAGCCCCTTCAACCTGGTACCACTGCTGTGCTAGAGAGGCTTGCTGTTCTACGAATCTGTGGTATCGTCGGACCGTTTGCGTGACATCCAGCAGATAATGGATGCGATCGGCCGGAATGATGGATGGTTTCTCCGGCAGTCCTTGCGACAGACCGCCTCGCGTGGTCCAGCCGGCGTCAGTCTTGTCATTGATGCACGCGATCAGCGCCTGGTAGAGCGCGTTTGTTCCAACGTCGTGGAACTGACTTGCGATGGTTCCGTATACAGGCATCGCGTCAAGAGCATCAGCAAAACGGTTGTGATTTCTCTGGAGCTGTTTTCGCACGTGTCGCAATGCGTCAAGCGAGCCCTTGCGATCGAACTTGTTGATCGCCACGAGATCCGCGTAATCGAGCATATCGATCTTCTCGAGTTGCGAAGGCGCACCGTATTCGCTCGTCATGACGTATAGGCTGACATCCGCGATCTCCGCGATCGCAGCGTCTCCCTGACCAATTCCGCTTGTCTCAACGAGAATCAGATCAAATTGCGCTGCGCGCAAGATGGCAATGGCTTCCTGCACCGCGAGCGACAGTTCCGAGCGTGAAGTCCGTGTGGCAAGCGAGCGCATGAATGCGCGCGAGTGGTAAATGGAATTCATCCGTATGCGGTCGCCGAGAAGGGCTCCCCCCGTCTTTTGCTTGGAAGGATCAATCGACACGATCGCGACAGTTTTGTCATCAAAATCGCGTAAGAAGCGGCGCACCAGTTCATCCGTCAAAGAACTCTTGCCAGCTCCGCCGGTGCCTGTGATTCCGACCACAATACCGACGGCGCCAGCGGGCGCGGGCAGCTCCCGCATCATGACCGCCGTGGCTGTTATGTCCGGTCCATCCCCCACGCGAATGTTCGCCTGATCAGCCAAATGCGCGTGTTTGGCGCCGCCTGCCGACAATCGCGTCAGAACGTCTGCGGTCGGCTGGCCCTGTTCTACGAGTTCCTCCAGAAGTGTCACCAATTCCGCGATCGTTCGGGTATCCGTTGTCCTCAGTGGACGGTCCGACGAAAGGAATTCCTGCGCCGCCGTCTTTGGCGTAGGACTGTCGCACGAGCGCACCATGTCATTGATCATGCCTTGCAAACCCAGCACGCGACCATCATCGGGCGAGTAGATGCGAGTAACGCCATAGGCGTGCAGTTCCGCGATTTCCTGCGGCACAATCACGCCGCCGCCGCCGCCGAAGACTTTGATGTGAGCCGCTCCACGCTCGCGCAACATGTCGATCATATACTTGAAAAACTCCACATGCCCGCCCTGATACGAACTTACGGCTATGCCCTGCGCGTCCTCTTCGATCGCGGTCCGTACAATAGTCTGCACGGAGCGGTTGTGACCCAGGTGTACAACTTCTGCGCCGCATCCTTGCAGGAGTCGGCGCATGATGTTGATCGAAGCGTCGTGTCCGTCAAACAGACTGGAAGCCGTCACAAAGCGCACTCGGTTCCTCGGTCTGTAGATTGTGCTGTCGTCCATGTCGGTCACCCCTCGTCATCCGTCCAAGCCTCAGTTGGAGCGCACAATTCACGCATAATCAATGAGGTCTGGGTCTCCGTGAATGTCTGTAACGAATAAGTCTGGTGCAGCGTCCAACGCCTGAAAGCCCACATCTGTCCGAGCACGGTGATGTTGTGCGCCATCAGCGACACGACTTCTGGAGCCACTGTAAAGGAACCGTCCGCGATTCCCGCACGCAGCAGTTCGGCGAAGTGATCTGTAATCTCCGCTTCCCTGCGGAGCACGTGACGCATATAGTTTGGCGGCAGCGACTTGGTCTCCTGATAAATCAGCAAAACTAACTCCTGCAATTCATCCATAACACGAAAGAATCCCGCGAGCACCGGCGGCAGCACTTCTATGACACGCGCGCCTGCAGGAACCACCAAGCGCAACTTGCCTTCCACTTCAGAGTGAATCATGTCGCAAACCAGATACAGAATGTCTTCCTTTGAACTCACATATTCATACAACGTGCCTGTGCCCAAACCACTCTCACGGGCAATTTCCCGTGTCGTCGTTCCATGATAGCCCTTTTCCGAGAAAAGCCGTGTGGCCGCCTTGACAATCTGAGCGCGCCGCACCCGTACCAATTCGGGATCTTTGACTGGTGTTGCGATAAGGCCGCCATGTCTCACTGACGTTTCACTCCCCCGTATATCCCTCTCTCCGAGCGAGCGCTCAGTCAATGCAATCATAGCACACAATCGAATCAGCAACCATAACCAAGTTCCGGGCATGATGCGGTTCGCGTCACCCGACATATACCTGAGCGACTCTCAATGACGGCCGCCGCCGCCGAGTTTTTGCATTCCGTTCATGGCGCTTGTGTACAGTTCCTCGCCACGTTCAAGCTGCTCCTCCTGAATCCCGATGTCCACATACAGATCTGTGACATCAAACAGGTTGCGGCTTCTGCGCAACAAAAGCCGCAACTGCTCAGCTGTACTCACAGCAATCTCGTTTGCTTGGGCGACTTGGGTTGCAATCTTCCTTGCCTGGCCCTCTTCTTCTTTCCCGTCATACAGTGACAGATAGTCCACATCCTCCTGCATGGCCAAAATCTCCGCAATGAGAGTTTGCGACCGTTTTTGAAGTTTGTGGATGCGAAATGCATAGTTCCCCTTCCTTCGCTCAACGGCGCCAAATACGACAACACCCACGAAGACAAGCGCCAGTACGCCGACCCAAATCATGACGATCCCTGCCTCACATCAGGCAAAATATATGCCTGCACGTTTAATAGACCTACTTTCCGTACACAATGTTACTAGATTACTCAGGGAGAGTGAAGACTTTGAAAACGATTGCTGCGCTCGCGGTGTTGCTGGGCGGGTTCTCAGTAACCCAGGCTTTTGCCGCAAACACGTCAAATCAGGCAGGAATACTGTCTACTGTTGACCCGCAAACGACGACCTGTGTGGTCCAGCCGGGCGATACACTCAGTGGGGTGGCGGCTGCGTTTCACACCACAGTCTCCGTTTTGTCTGCGCAGAACAACATTGCCAACCCAAACCTCATCTATAGCGGTGAACGCCTTGTCGTTCCCGCGCCTGTGTCGGGCCTGCCGTCTGGTTCACAGGCTATGGTGTGCACCCTGACGGCTTATACGGACGGTTACGAATCGACTGGCAAATACCCTGGACAACCCGGTTACGGCATTACCTCCACTGGTCAACAAGCGAAACAGGGACTGTCAATCGCGGTGGATCCGAGTGTCATTCCCTATGGAACGGCTGTGTTCATCCCCGGTGTTGGGCTTCGGATCGCGGATGACACCGGTGGAGCGATT
Organism: Bacillota bacterium; assembly: GCA_021846285.1. GTDB lineage: Bacteria > Bacillota > Bacilli > Alicyclobacillales > SLC66 > JAKADD01. Next base: position 3,735 of record JAJZCB010000034.1, on the reverse strand, counting down.
GTCGGATCCCATATTGATGTATTTTATAACAGGGAACAGACTGCTGTCGATTTCGGTGTACAGCGAAACGTCGTCGTGTATATCATACCACGCAGCGCTGTCGCTTTTCGGCATCGTCTACCGGTTTTTGCGGCCATGAACAAAGAGAGCTCCGGCTCCCGTCTCGGACAGCGCGTCTATGGCGCGGGAGGTCAGGAACGTCTGGCTGGGAGTACGGTCACCGGATTCCCGCCTCTCCCCAGCGTACCGAAGGCGGCGCCCCTGACGTCGGTATCCGCGTCAGCGGCGGCGGCGTCGATTCCGACGGCAACACCCGTGGCGGCTGCATCCCCGACACCAGCATCCGCCGCCTTGGCGACGGCAGCGATCGCGGCGCCCGTGTCAGCTGCGCCATCGACGGCTCACGCGGCGCCTGACAGGCCGGGCGTCCAAATCAATTTGCCGCCAGCCTCTCCTTCAGAGGACATTCTCAATGTCTGGGCCATCAGCCTGGCTCGCTTCGTATGGCAACCGATGCTGGAACAAGCCACGCGCGCATTTCGGTGACATGAGGCGCCACAGCGATCGGGAAGCTTGAAACCCGCTTCATCATCACTGTGACGCCTCATCCGGTCCTGCCCGCATTCCTCCCGCGTCTAGGGGAGCAGTGATAAACCCAATTTGGGCATGCGCACAGCGGTAGATATAGCGTCCGACTGAAGCCTCGGACGCTATATCCGGAGTGACCGCGCCTGCTTTGCGGACTTTATCACTGCTCCCCTAGGCGAGATACTTCTCGACCTCCAGCAGACGTGCCGCGATCCCTCTCTTGAGCGCCGTCGTGTTGGGCGGGAGCAGGCGCGTGAGTTTACGCAGCACGGAGAGTGACGTCCGCAAACCGTCTCCGTCCTCCATGATGGCAAGAATGTCTTTTGTAAGACGCTCCGCCTCAGGGAATGTCTCCGCCACATACAGGCGTACATATTCGGCTTGAAGAGCAGCGTGATGATGACCGTTTGTCTGTGCTTTTTGCGCGCGCAGGAGAGCGCTCTCCATCCCATACAGAGCGATGCCAAGGTCTGCAAGATCGGCTAGCACTTCCTGCTCCTGTTCCAGCTTCTGTCCATACTTTTGGACTGCAAGACCCCCAGCAAACAAGAACAGCTTGCGGACCATAGCCACCGCATGACGTTCCGGACCAAGAACCTCGCTCTCATCGGCGGTTTCGATCGGACCCATCAGTTCCTGTTGCAGCGCCTGAGCCGCCTGCAGCAGCGCTACCTCACCCTTCAGCGCTTTTTTCATCAGCGTTCCCGGAATGAGCAACCTGTTAATTTCATTGGTTCCCTCGAAAATCCTGTTGATACGAGAGTCACGATACATACGTTCTATTGGGTAATCCTGGATAAATCCCGCGCCGCCGTGAATTTGCACCCCTTCATCCACTACAAAATCGAGGGTCTCGGAACCGAACACCTTGTTGATCGAGCACTCAATGGCAAATTCCTCAATCGCTTTGGCGGCATTGCGTCCGGCGTCTGCGCCTGACAGATCAATTTCCTCGAGCGCCTGGTCAATCGCTCCCGTCGTACGGTAGACGATACTCTCCGCGACAAACGTGCGCATGGCCATGTCGGCGATTTTGCCCTGGATTAAAGGGAACGAAGCAATCGGGCGATTGAACTGTTCACGAGTCTTGGCATACCTGATGGATGTCTCAAGCGCCTCCTTAGCCCCTCCAACGCACCCGACAGCCAGTTTGTACCGACCAATGTTCAGGATGTTAAACGCGATCACATGCCCGCGGCCGGGATCACCGAGCAAGTTTTCGACCGGTACATGCACATCTTCCAAAATCAGCGGCCGAGTCGACGACGCCTTGATCCCCATCTTCTTTTCTTCTGGACCCGTCGATAACCCTGGGGAATCGCGCTCGACAATGAACGCAGAAAATTGCTCACCGTCAATTTTGGCGTAGATGATAAACAGGTCGGCAAACGCGGAATTCGTGATGAACTGCTTGGCGCCATTCAGGACGTAGTATTGGCCGTCCGCAGACAGTTTCGCCGTCGTTTTGGCGCCGAGCGCATCGGAACCGGACCCCGGTTCCGTCAGTGCGTAAGCCGCCAGTTTCTTACCACTCGCAAGATCCGGCAAATACTTCTTCTTTTGCGCATCGTTTCCGAAATACACGATGGGAAGCGATCCAATGCCCACATGCGCCCCGTGCGACAACGCAAATGATCCGCCCCTGGTAATTTGCTCAGTAATCAGTGACGAACTGACTTTGTCGAGTCCCAGCCCATCATACGCCTCGGGCACGTCTGCAGCCAACAGCCCCAGATCGCCAGCCTTGCGCAACAGTTTGACGGTCAGATCCCAGTCTTGATGTTCGAGTTGCTCCGCCACCGGCAAAATCTCACCGTTGATGAACTCTGCAGTGGTCCTTGCAATCATGCGGTGTTCCTCGGTAAAATCCTCTGGTGTAAAAACGCTGTTCGCGCTCCCCTCGGCGACAAAAAATTGCGCGCCGCGTTCGCGATTTGAACTGTTCATTGTCAAACGCCTCCCTCTACGGTCATTACTGTCCTTACAGTCTCTCGATCACACCGGCGGCTCCCATGCCCCCGCCAATACACATCGTTACCAGTCCATAACGTCCACCCGCGCGTTTAAGTTCCTCGAGCAGCGTCACAGTTTGTCGAGCGCCCGTGCATCCCAGGGGATGACCGAGAGCAATCGCTCCGCCATTGACATTGACTTTGCTCTGATCCATGTGAAGCGCCCTGATGACTTGGAGCGCCTGTGACGCAAACGCTTCGTTCAACTCAATGCGATCGATGTCTGCAAGTGTCAGCCCGGCTTTCTCGAGCGCCTTTGGCACCGCCGCAACCGGCCCCACTCCCATGATGTCTGGATCGACCCCCGCAACGGCGAATGATCGAAATACTCCTATCGGTTGCAAACCCAAAACGGCGGCCTGTTGATCGGACATCATCACGAGCGCCGCCGCTCCATCGCTCGTCTGCGAAGAGTTTCCCGCCGTTACGCTGCCGGTTAGGCTAAACACGGGTTTCAGTTTCGCGAGCGCTTCGAGCGTTGTATCAGTCCGCACCCCTTCATCCGTGTCTACGATGACCTTGCGCTCCCGCACGCGGCCGCTGTCATCCGTATCGGTCAATGTGACCTCGACAGGAATAATTTCATTTTTAAATTTACCCTCGCGGATTGCCGTCGCAGCGCGCCTATGACTTTGCAAGGCAAAGGCGTCCTGATCTTCGCGGCTCACACCAAAACGCCGCGCCACTTCCTCTGCGGTGTGTCCCATGGACATGTAAGACTCCGGGAAATATTCGGCCAGGTGTGGATTGGGCGAAATATTGAACCCACCCATCGGCATTCGACTCATGCTTTCCGCGCCCCCCGCCACAACCACGTCGTTCGCGCCAGTCTGAATCGATTGCGCGGCCATGGCAATCGCCTGAAGGCCCGAACTGCAAAACCGGTTGATGGTGACGCCCGCCACAGACGTTGGCAGGCCCGCGCGCAGTCCAATGATGCGAGCCATGTTCATCCCCTGCTCTGCTTCAGGAGTCGCACAACCGAGGATAATATCCTCGATTTTCGCAGGATCAAGCTCAGGCACGCGCGCAAGTACGCCTTTAAGAATCATGGCGGCAAGTTCGTCCGCCCTGGTTTGGCGCAGATTGCCGCGCCCGGCCTTGCCTACAGCGCTGCGCGCACCCGCCACAATCA
>JAJZCB010000137.1 GCA_021846285.1 Bacillota bacterium | reverse complement strand
ATACTTTTTGGCAACGCCTGGACTTTGATGCACGGCTCGCCGCGTGGGGCTTCTCCTCGCAGGAACGCTCCCTGGCAGAGGCCGTCGTTGTGGGGCGCTTGGTGGCGCCTTCCAGCGACTTGGCCACGTGGCACTGGTTGCGTGAACGCACCGCGTTGGCGGAGCTGTTGCCAGAGGACATCACAGGCGTAGGCAAGGATGCGGTCTATGAGGTTGCAGACAAGCTCTTCGCTCACAAGGACAACCTGGAGTCCGCACTCCGGCAGCAGGAGATGGTGTTATTTCCTGAGCGGACGACACTCTTTCTGTTCGATCTCACCAATACCTACTTGGAAGGCCAGTGTCTGCACAATGACTTGGCTGCGCGAGGCAAGTCCAAGGAGAAACGGTCGGATTGCCCCTTGGTGACTCTCGCACTCCTGGTCGACGACTATGGATTTCCCGTGTTCAGTCAAATTTATCCCGGGAACCAGTCGGAACCCGAGACGCTCAAAGACATCCTGGAACGGCTCAAAGGGCAACAGGGTATGCTCTTTCAAGCCAGTCAGCCGACGCTTGTCATGGACCGGGGAATTGCGACACATGACAACATGCAACTCATCAAGAAGGAGAAATATTCCTACATCGTGATTGAACGACGGGCTACAGAGAAGGATTACATCGAAGAGTTTGCCCAGGCCAGAGACACATTTGAGCGCATCGATGATGGAGACAACCCCGGCAGCAAAGCCGTCTATGTCAAGAAAGTGCTCACCGATGACGCGTGTCGTGTGTTGTGTTTGAGCGAAGGTCGAGAACAGAAAGAAACGGCCATGGACGCACGGCAAGAGGAACGCTTTTTGGATGCGCTGACGCGGTTGAAAACCTCCGTTAGCAAAGCCAATATTGTTCTGGCAACCAAGGTGGGTGAACGTGTAGGGCGGATTGTGGAACGGTTCCCCGCCATCGCCCGCCACTATGATACACACCTAGTCCTGGACGCAGAGGGCAAGAAGGTTACGCAGGTCACGTGGGAGAAGAAGGAGAGCAGAGATGAGCGGGCGACGCTGACCGGCTGCTATGTCATTGAAACCAGTCATCGCGACTTGGAGGCCAAAGAAGTATGGGATCTGTACACGACATTGACGCGCGTCGAGGATGCCTTTCGCGCACTGAAAAGCGAGTTGGGAATCCGGCCCATCTACCACCAGTTGGCAGGGCGTACACAAGCGCATCTGTTCGTCTCCGTGCTTGCGTACCATCTGTTGGCTTGTATTGAGCGTACGCTCCGTGAACAAGGCGACACCAGACGGTGGTCAACGATTCGCACGCAATTGTCGACGCATCAACGAACCACCGTGATGTTGACGGACGAGCAGGAGAATGTCCATCACATTCGCGTCTCCGGTACGCCGGAATCAATTCATCGGGAGATCTATCGCAAGCTTGCCGTCAAGGATCCGCTCAAACGTCAACACCGGGTGATCGCATTGAGGTTGTAGTGCCAAAATAAAAACGAGAATGCAAGCAAGACAGGGAAAACTCGTCCTTATGTCGAAAGTTGGGCTAGAGGAGCAGTGATAAAGTCCGCAGACAGGCGCGGTCACTCCAGATATAGCGTCCGAGGCTCCAGTCGGACGCTATATCTACCGCTGTGCGCATGCTCAAATTGGGTTTATCACTGCTCCCCTAGACGTGCACGAGTCGTTCTGACCGCTCCTCTTTTACACGTTTTCTCCTCACGCCTGACTTGCGCAGTGACGGTAGATCAGGCAGGCGGATCGTCGCCCATTCTGGTTTAAATGTTTCGATGCGCGCGCACAGCACCGTCATATCGTCCTTGATTAACCCACCCGCAGCCCGCGCCGACGCTTCAAGCAGAAGATCCGCGATAATCTGTGGATCGGCGGAGTCATATCTCTCCAGCTGGCGGCGCACCCAATCATCCGGATCCTGCAAATGAGAGACCGCATCAAGCACCCCATCGGACATGAAGACAATGATGTCGCCTTCCGACAGTTTCGCCCGCTGTGTTTGCACCTCTATATCCGAAATAATGCCAATCGGCAAGCTCTCCGCGCAAAGGGCCGTAACTCGCTTTCCTTGTTTGATGTAACTTGGAACGGACCCCACTTTGAGGAATTCCGTCTGCGCTGTATAGAGATCAATGACCGCCAGATCCAGCGTTGCATACATCTCTTCGGTCGATCGGAGCACCAGGGCCGAATTAACCGTCTTGATGGCCACGCTCTCATCAAAACCAGCTTTCAGCAATTGCTGAACAATGGTAACCGCGGCGCTTGATTCGCGATTCGCGCGTTCGCCGTTGCCCATGCCGTCACTCAGGGCCAGCGCGTATCGACCATTGCCCACATCCATGACACTGAAAAAGTCCCCACTTTGCAATGTTCCATCTTTTGCGGCGGTGGCGTATCCCGAACTGACCTGAAACGCTCTTGCGGATGCCAACGTGACAACCTGATAGGATCTATCCACCGAATGTTCCGTCTTTTTCACAGTGATCGTTTCGCCGAGCACTTCTGAAAGCAGCGGAGCCACCAGCTTGGCGCATTCGTCGTGCCCACTGGGATTCAGTTGCAATATCTCAATCTCCACCTTTCCTTCTTCCAAAGAGATGATGTCGATGCCTTGCACCTCAAGGCCCAATCTCCCCAACACGGCCATGATTTGGGCTTCCTGCTTGTGGTTAGCGCCGTTTTCGTACCGAATATCCTGAGCGAGATCTCTCATGATTGTTCCCACACCGGCCAACTGCGCTGCCACCAAGCTGCGACTGTCGCGCAACTGGCGCATCATGCCCCTTTGTCGTACAGCCGCGGCGTGGGAGCGCTTCAGAGTGGGCAGCAACTGATCGAGCTTGACGCAGCGACTGTACATGGACCGGGGAATATCCTCGATCCCATAGTCATCCCGCCCGTCAATCTGCGCAATCGTTTCCGTCATGGCGCGATGCGTCGTGACCGGATCAGCTGACCAGCACCTCTCATACCGTCGGCACTGGACACACAATTCATTCACCGTCATCTCAATCGTTTCTTTGCTGCCGTTGTCTTGGTTTTGCGCTGGCTCGGCCGCCGTCGAAAATGAACTCGCCAGTTGCGAGAATACGCTGGCCACCTCCTCGATGCGTGTAGTCAGAAGTTCCTTGATCCGGCGGGCATGTTCCTGCTGATTCATCGCGTAATGGACTGTTCCGGGCGTAAATCGGGCCATCACCGTGAACGCCCGCAGAGGTGTAACGTACAAGAGTAAAACTGCAATCGCAAATGCTGCCATATCGTCGACGGACGCGGGAAGGCGGAGTGTATACAACGTCAGCACGGTCGCCCCAACCAAAAAGGCCAAGCCGCTGAGAAAACGCTTGCCTTCCCGCAGCATGCCGCCCATAACGCCGCCAAATCCAAGAATTCCGATAAATCCGGCCATAGGGAGCGCTCCCAGTGCCAGGATCACTCCCGTGATCAGACCGACAGCCCCTCCAATTCCGGGCCCGCCCACGGCGGCGAATGCAGCCACCAGGTAGCCGGCAAACACTGTTTCCAACGAGACGCCCCTGACAGAAAGTCCCTGCAGACCAGTCAACAGTGAGGCCAGCAAAATAATCAGCGCGAATACTTCATCCGTTCGCCAATTCTGACGCGCTTTGGTCATCGTAAACAACGGCGGCAGTTGCAGAAACATGAGCGTCAACAAGAAAGAAAGCAACCCGTCAATGCAGGCCATCCCCAGGGCATACCAGGTAAAACCGCTATTGGGCCATGCAAAGCCGAAACGAAACCCCGCATCCACGGCGAACACTAGAAAAGGGGTCACATGAATGTCCACGCTGTCAAACCTGTTTAACAGATAGATGAGGACCCGGTAACTGACCAGCATGGCAATCAGCAGCAGCGGGTTCGCGCCCGACGACACGGCCGTTACGGAGCCGAGAATCAGCCCAGCCGCGATCCACACGGAAACGCCTTTGCGCATGTGCAGGGAAACAGCATAGGCCGCCAGGACAAAGGGAGTGAGCGCGTCCAAAATCACAGCCCTGCCAAGCAGAAAACCAACGGCGCATACGATCAGCATAAACCGCAGCCTGGCTGCTACATCCCGTTGTTGTCCATCCCTCCTGATCAATGAATTGTTGGACGGTTCAGTGTTCCCGTCACTAAACAGCGGCGCGGCGACTGGTTCCTCCGCGAGGGAGACAAGCCGCATAATCGGCTGATCTGGGCGGGCAGGCCGAGGTCGACGCCTGTTTTTACTATTCATGAATTGCACCACCCGTTCATAGAATAGTTACATTGTAGTCAGGGCGAGTCGCGAACTTTGTCAAACACTGTTCCCGCGCAAGATAAATTTAGCGACAAAAAATAGTTCGTTTCGCGATCCATCCGTAGGGAACAAACGCCAAACAGCGATGGTTCCGCGCAGGCTGCCCCGACTTGCCAGGGTATCGCTGCGGACGCATACTAGACGTAAACGCCGGGCAATGCGGAAAGGATCGACGACTGTCATGCGCAAACCGTGGGACGAGTATTTTATCGATATGGCGAGAATGGTGGCGACACGCGCTACCTGCAATCGTCGGCAGGTCGGAGCTGTGATCGTGCGGGAGAAACGGACGATTGCCTCTGGATACAACGGTAGTGTTGCAGGGGACGTCCACTGCCTGGACGTGGGGTGCAAAGTCGTGGACGGCCACTGCATCCGCACCGTACACGCGGAGAGCAACGCTATTTTGCAGTGCGCCAAGTTTGGCGTGCAAACGGAAGGCGCTGATCTGTATGTAACGCATTTCCCCTGTCTGCAATGCACGAAGCAGATTATTCAGGCGGGCATCCTAAAGGTGATCTATGCGGAGCAATACCGCGTCGACCCTTATGCCGTAGAATTGTTCACACAGGCAGGAGTCGCCCTCGTCGATCTGGAGCATTTGGGCGTTCCGCGCGTATAGTGGAGTATCTGCGCATGCTGGGGGATGCTCACAGTGCCAACTTGGCTTAAAAACCAACTTTTGCGTGCCTTTCGGGATGGGGATAAGCGTTCCGTTGTTATGCTGAACCGGGTGTATTACAAATATCGCAGAACGGCGCAAACTGAAGAATCGTAAACACCACTTCCACTCGCGGCCTGCGGCAATTTGCCGCACGAAGCGCTTGGCTGCCGAGTAAATCCGAGTTTGCCGGTCTGGTCGAAGAGCGAAGCCACTCGTGAAAGAGGAGTCTTCTCTATACGAGAAGACTCCTCTTTCACGACAAACAACCATCACTGCCTGGCTGAATCATGGAACACGAAATTCACACTCGCTTGATGCCCGGAGCGCAGGCATGGCTAACTTCTGCGCCCGCCTCGTCCGCCGCGCTTAGACTCGCTGCGCTTGAGTGCCTGTAACCGATCTTCACTGTCTTTCATGAAACGGCTCATCTTGTCTTCAAAGGTTTGTCTGGTTCCGCCTCCGCCGCCCCCACCGCCACGAGGTCTGTGCGCCCGTTGCGGCGCCGGATTATCTGAGGCCTGACGAATGGATAAGCCGATCTTGCCATTGTCGACGTTAATGACCTTGACGGTCACCGGATCGTTCACTTTCAAATGTTCGTTGATATCCCGCACGTAAGAATCGGCGATCTCCGAGATGTGAACGAGTCCAGTTTCTCCTCCGGGCAGTAACACAAAAGCCCCAAAGTGGGTGATTCCAGTGACCTTACCTTCCAACTTGCTGCCCAGCTCAATTGACATAAAAGCGAAAGAGCCCCCTCTAAGCGTCACATCTTCATTACAGATTATACCGGAGCATCGAAAAATGTGTCAAGGAGACCTAGTTCCCAGGGGATTGTGTAGTAAAGAGAATCTCACCAGGCTGGATCAGATTGTACTTCTTCTCAGCCAACTGCGCGATATAGCGATTCGAATGCAGTTCCTTGATCTGCTGGGTCAACAGCCTGGTTTGGAACTGCGCAACCTTCATCTCCTGATCCAGAGCCGCCCTTGACGCCGCTTCCCGCTCAAACAGGGGCCGTTGAACGAACCAGTAAGTATAGGCTCCCCACAGGACTACAGCCAGGACAATCACATACCTGAGTTTCACGGGGATACGGCGCCTGGGCCGTTTATGTTTATCCATCTGCACAACAGTGCCGATCCTTCGTTCACCCATGCCGCCGTTCTCCTATGTCTCATCATCGTCGCCGCCTGAACTGGCGCCAGAAAATAACCTGGCCAAAAGCGCATGGTATTTATTCGCTACGCGACGTCCTTCTTCCTTCCCATGTACGGCGATTGGCCGGAGATATTTTTTTGCCCGCCGCGCTCCCCACGTTGCCCCTCCCTGCAAACTGTGCCCCGTCTTAACGACAGGCCAGACGATCACAGGCTCAATCCTGGCCAAGCCCCGATCGGTTGACTGGCAAACCAGCAGGATACTTCTGCAGGCGTACAGGCACGGAGTGACGACAAGCAACACGACCGTTTTATACACCAGCCGCAGACAGAGGTACACGAACCGCACGACCAGTCTGGTGCTGGCCACAACCAAAGGGTGCGCCGTCTTATAATAGATAAACCATCCTGCGCCCAGCAGAACGAACATGACAAGACGGACGTCTCCATCGTTCGCTCCAAGCAGTAACGTAAACACGAAAACGGTCGCAAAGAGCCAGTAGCCGAGATCGAACACGGGAGAAAATCTCTTCAGGAAGCGCCACTCTTTCAACGAGGTTCGATATATGTCGTGGACAGTTCCCATCACTGCGCCTGCCAAGGTCATCAGGACGGCTGTCGCGTATTGAGCTTGTAGGTCCATATCCATCCCCGATTACTTGAATATTTTCCCGAACACACCCCTGGCCTTTTGCGCAGCGCTGAATCCCTCGTCAAAGTAGACCAGGTCAAAAATCGCGCCTTCGATCGACACTAGTCCGTTCTCCAGACTCAGTGCCTTGATGTGCAGGTTCTCGCCCCGAATGGAAAGCATGCCGCTCGTCGTCTGAAGGACAAACTCCTTCACGTCAAACGACTCGACATTCATCACCCCGGTCACTTCGGCATACTGTCTGTTGATCATCAGAACCTGATGTTTCTCCGAATCCCTTCTGGCTCTCTCCTCCGGCACACGGATTCCCCCCATATCGGATAGCCTGTACCCGCTTCGATACACCTTATGGCTCAACCGATGCAAATAGAACAAGGACGCCCTAGTCCTCTAGGTCGTCCTCGTCGTCAAATGTTCCGTCCGAAGTTCCTGCCCGTTTGTCTTCGCCAAGCACGGTGTACATCTCCGCAGCCTGTTCCTTGCGAGTCTGCTCCACAATCTTGTCGATGCGCACTGTGAGCGTCCGTTGGCCAAACCGGATGCTGAGTCTGTCGAGCACCGCTACTTCAGTGCCCGCCTTGGCAACGCGCCCGTTGACTTCCACTCGCCCGGCGTCGCAGACCTCTTTGGCGAGCGTTCTGCGCTTAACCAGTCGCGATACCTTTAGAAACTTATCGAGGCGCATCTACTTT
>JAJZCB010000136.1 GCA_021846285.1 Bacillota bacterium | reverse complement strand
CACACGATGCGGTCTTCATAGAGCGATGTTGCGGCAATGTCCCTTTGCCGTGCGGCCATACGCGACAATCCGACATCGATCACCAAATCGGACAGCGCGTCCTCAATCTCGAACGACTCCATGATGCGAATCCGCAGTTCCACTTCTGGGTGTACACCTGAAAACTTCGCGACGATCCGAGGCAACACGGAAGCGGCAATGAGCGGTGACACGCCCAGTGTCAGTGTACTCGTATACCCTTGCAGCCAACTGCGAAACTGTTGCACATTGTCATCGTGGGCCTCCACAATGTGCTTGGCCTCACGTAAAAACCGTCTGCCCGCAGCACTCAATTGTACGTGACGACCACGTCTCTCAAACAGCGCAACGCCCAGATCTTCCTCCAATTGTCTGACATGTACGCTAACTGTTGGCTGTGAGATGAAGAGCGCTTCACTCGCAGCGCGAAAGTTTTCCTTGGCGGCCGCCACAATGAACGTTCGCAAGCATTCGATATCCGTGTTCCATCCCCGTCCTTTGCGCAGCAAACCAAGCGCCTCAGATCATTCTGCTCATCTTGCATTTCTATTCCTGATTTATGTTCTTAATCAAACTGATTCATATGATTTTCTTTTATTATATTGACCATGCTCATATACTGCTGTCAAGGAAGAGGTGATGGATATGGTCATCGTAAATGGACTCGATGATGTTGTCGCTGTGCAAAGCGAAATCAGTCTGGTTGACGGAGAACGCGGGCAACTCGTCTACAGAGGGCTACGAGCAGAGGATGTGGCTTCCCGATACACGTTTGAAGAGGCGGCTTACCTGATCTGGCGCGGACATCTGCCTGCATCACGGGAACATGCCGAGATGCGCGCCGCGCTTGCGGACAATCGCGCTCTGCCGCGCCATGTGGAGGCGATCATCAACGCTCTGCCCGAGGAAACGGGCGTTATGGACACACTTCGCACCGCTGTCTCAGCGCTGGGGGCGGGAATGACTTTCCCCACCTCCATGAGCGATGTGGTGTCAATCACTGCAAAAATTCCCACCGTGATCGCCCATTGGTTAGCCCGCAAAAGAGGGATCAAACCTATCCCCACGCCGTCTGGTCTTGGCCATGCGGAGTATTATCTGTATGCGCTGCACGGTGAGTTGCCAAGCCAGGCACACGCAGACGCTTTGAACGCCTACTGGATCCTCAGCATGGAGCATGGGATGAATGCGTCCACCTTCGCAGCCCGCGTCACTGCTTCGACGCAGACCGATCTTGCCTCCGCACTTTGCGCCGCCATCGGCGCGATGAAGGGGTCACTGCACGGCGGCGCGCCGTCAGAAGTATTCGAAATGCTCGATGAAATAAGAAGCGCCGACCGCGCAGAGTCCTGGTTGCGCGACAAGCTCGACCGACAAGAACGATTGATGGGGTTCGGTCACCGGATCTATCGGACGTACGATCCAAGAGCGGCCGCGCTGCGAGCGGTCGTCAGGAAGCACGCCGCGGAAGACCCGTGGTTTTCCCTGGCAGAACGAGTGGAAGCGACGGCGCTAACGTTATTGAAGGAGTACAAGCCGCAACGCCCCCTGTATACGAATATCGAATACTATGCAGCCGCCGTGATGCGCGCCCTGCAGATACCAAAAGAACTGTACACGGCCACCTTTACCGCCAGCCGCATCGTGGGTTGGTGCGCCCACATTCTCGAACAGGAGGCGCACAACCGGCTGATTCGTCCCCAGTCCACATACGATGGCCCCTTGCCGGAACCACTTTTCCCATCAGAGGCGACGGTCGCCGACGCGTAATCGACGCCCCCGCTCAGGTGGGGCCGGCAATGCAGGGACAGCCGGGCCAGCAATGCAAGGATGCCGGGCGTACCACAACAAAATGGCCGGGTCAGCAAAGACCCGGCCATCTGCATCGGTTCGCGTGGTTCGCGTGGTTCGCTATTTGCCCGCGTTGACGGCGGCGACGACTTTTTCCAGCAACATGTTTTCCGGAGCCGCTCCCTCGATCGAATAGTCGTCGGTCTGATTGAGCACCGTCTTGGGCACTCCGTACACATTGAATTGATTGGCCCACTCCGAAAATTCTGTCGCCTCAACCATGTTGCCCACAACATGCGAAGATTCAAAGGCAAACTGATGCGCTAGCCGCACCGCGGCTGGACAGTACGGTCAGGTAGGCGTTACAAAAACGGACAGTTCGACGGCCTTGTCCATAGCCGCTAGAGCCGCTTTCGTATCAGGCCGCAATCCGGAGTCGCCGCTCGAAACCATGAGAATGTCTTCGAGCAGCGTGCCGAATTCGTAACCGCTGGGCGCCCCGTAAAAACGAATTCCGTAATCCGCGCGGCTATCGTCGGTCAATGCGATGACCGGCGTTTTGTCGACTCCGGCCTGTTTCGCCTGCGCCTCATCCGCATACACATTGTACGTCTCAAGAGTCAGCAGATCCGACAGCCCGCACAGTTCCTGAAGAAGCATTTTGATTTCAGGACAAGATGCGCAGTTGAGCGATGACTCGTAAAACTGAACCACTACGGGATCGACCAATTCCTTGAAGCGGTCCCGAATTGCCGTTCGGTTCTTTTCTGAAATCAGCATAGTTCATTCTCCCGTCTGCTTATTCGACGTTACCATCCCAAGCGGACATGCCGCCCAGCAGGTTGTGGACTTTTGCGTACCCCGCGCCGCCCAACATCTGGCAAGCCGTGCTGCTGCGCCCGCCGCTTGCGCAGACGATGACACTCTCCACATGGGGGTCGATCTCCTTGTAGCGGGCAGACAATTCGCCAAGAGGGATCAATTTGGCCCCCGGAATATGGCCGGACCGAAATTCACCTGGTTGGCGCACATCTATAATCTGCAGCGGTTGCTGAGATTTCATTCTTTCCTTAACATCGACTGACATCCATTGAGAAATGCCCACTTCGTCACTCCCATTGTACGATAAAATTGTCCAAAGAGATCAAGGCACCTTCAGCGCTTGCCACAGGGTCCATCCCTCACTGCCACCTTTTGTCGCAAGGTAACGCAGACATGAGTTATTTATATACCCTACTGGGTATATAGTCAAGTAGAGCAACACCCATATTTTTTCGCGATCTCTCTTTAGATTGCTTTCCCGACAGGGGAGCGGCTTGCGAGTGAACCACCGATGGCCGCCATGTATGCTTCTCTTTGTTCTGCATTGTGGTTTTGTGTTCTGCATTCCATAACAATCTGGTACAATAGACGCAGGCAGCGGGCTGTGCGCCAACACAACATTGACGCTGGCCAATTGCCTGATTTTCTTCCCGATACCAGATACATTCGAGAAGCAGACTGGACTGTCGCCCCCATCCCCGCCGATCTTCAGGATCGTCGAGTGGAGATTACAGGCCCTTCCAGTGACCGCAAGATGGTGATCAACGCCCTCAACTCAGGCGCCAAAGCATTTATGGCGGATTTCGAAGACGCCAACTCTCCAACCTGGGATAACACGATTCTCGGGCAGATCAATCTATACGACGCCATTCGGCGGCAAATCGCGTTTACCAACCCTGACGGCAAGCAGTACGCGCTAAACGATCAGATCGCCGCGCTGATTGTTCGACCGCGAGGCTGGCATCTAAGCGAAAAGCACGTGTTTGTGGACGGAGAACCAGTGCCTGGCGGGATTCTCGACTTCGGCCTGTATGTCTTTCATAACGCCAGCGAACTGTTGGCGCGTGGATCCGGACCGTACTTCTATCTGCCCAAAATGGAGAGCCATCTTGAAGCGCGCCTATGGAACGATATCTTTCGCGACGCCGAGGACATGTTGGGGATTGGCCACGGTGTCATTAAGGCCACCGTCCTTGTGGAAACCATTCTGGCGACATTTGAAATGGATGAGATTCTGTACGAACTGCGCGATCACATCGCAGGCATCAATTGCGGGCGTTGGGACTATATTTTCAGCTACATCAAGAAATTGCGCAATCATCCAGACGTCATTCTTCCAGATCGCGCGCAGGTCACGATGACAGTGCCTTTCATGCGCGCTTACTCGCTCCTGGCCATAAAGACGTGTCATCGCAGAAACGCGTTTGCGATCGGCGGCATGGCGGCGCAGATTCCGATCAAGAACGACCCCGCCGCCCATGAGGATGCGCTGGCCAAGGTCCGCGCAGACAAGGAGCGCGATGCGCGCGATGGACATGACGGCACTTGGGTGGCCCATCCGGGCCTGGTTCCCGTGGCGATGGCTGTGTTTAACGAACTGATGCCCACGCCCAATCAGGTGGGCAAGAAGCGCGAAGACGTTCACGTCACCGCCGCAGATCTGTTGGCCGTGCCTGACGGTACGATCACGGAAGGAGGCGTCAGAACCAACATCAACGTGGGGATTCAATACCTCGAGGCGTGGCTGCGCGGGTCAGGCGCCGTTCCCATTTTCAACTTGATGGAGGACGCCGCCACGGCTGAGATCTCACGAGCGCAGGTATGGCAGTGGATCAGACATCAAAAAGGAGTGCTGGATGATGGTCGCAAAGTGACCGTCGATCTGGTTAACAGTTTCATGAAAGAGGAACTCGACAGGATTCGCAGCGGCGCGGACACAGAATCAGCGTCACTCGGGAAATTGGATTTGGCCCAAACACTCTTCTGGGAACTCACGACCAATGATGAGTTCATCGAGTTTCTCACTTTGCCGGGGTATGAAACATTGGCCTGAAGCCCTGAACGCCGCGACAAGGGGGTTTATCCGGGAACTGACTCTGATTGCCCCCTGGCGCGTCTGACCACCGGGCGGTCCGCTAACCGCGCGGCTCCACTAACTGCCCAACACGATGACCGAGCCGCTCAGAGATCCCCCGCGCGCAATCCTTGACGATGGGAACCAGTTCGTAAAGACGTGTCCGCGTCATACGGTTGCTCGGACCAGAGACACTGCACGCCGCCGCGATTTGACCGTTATGGTCAAAGACGGGAGCGGCCACACAACAGACGCCGAGTTCATTTTCCTCCAGATCGAACGCGTAGCCAAGCTCTCTTGTCTCTGCCAGCACATGCGCAAACACTTCTGAATCACAAATGGTATACTCCGTTAAAGAAGGCATTCCATAGCGCATAACGATGTCTTGCGCTTCACCTTCAGGCAAGAACGCCAAAATCACTTTGCCCAAACTGGTGGCATGCACCGGAACCCGCTTTCCGATACGAGAGTGCATCCGTGTGGTGTTATCGCTCTCCATCTTATCGATGTACACAATCTCACCGCGGTCCATCAGCGCAAGGTGCACAACCTCATTGGAGAGATTGGCCAGCTGTTTGAGCGCATCAGCCGCCTCTTTGCGCAAATCAATCGACGACAGCAGTCGCATGCCGAGATCAAGCAATCGATAACCAAGTTTGTACTTTCCGTTTTGCGCATCCTGTTCAATGTATCCTCGGCGCATAAGCGTAGTCAGCAGCCGATGGACAGTGCTTTTATACATCTCTACTTCAGCAGCCAGTTCGGTAATTGTGATTCCTTGTGGATACTCACTGACAACATCCAGAAGAAAACAGGCCTTGTCGACTGACTTTACGGTATAATCATCCACGCAAAAATCCCCTCGGAGTCGTGTCCGAAACAGAACATCCGCCCGTCCGAACAACCTCGGCAAGTGTTCACGTTCAGTGTATCACGGGGTCGGCGATGTGACCAGCGCCTCGCCGTCTCACCTATTTGGGTGCCATGGACGAGAGTTCATGCGCCTGCCATGAGCATCAGAAATTCATAGGCGCCCTCGCTGCGATTGCCGCTCGGTCACACCACTCAAGAGCTGCTTACAATCTGTTTGATAGCCGTTTCGAACGCCTCGACACTGCGTTCCCATGTCCAACTCAGCGAATCGTATTCCCCTTGTGCAGCAAGCTGACGGCGCAGTGAGGGGTACTCGATCAGGCGCATGATATCACGGTCCAATCGGCCCTCATGCCTAAGAGACATGAGGCAATTTACCCCAGGTCGGCAATATTCCGTATTTCCCCCGGAATAGACGGCGATCAGCGCCGCGCCGCAACGCATGGCCTCCAGTCCGGGCAACGAACCCGCATCATAGGACGATGCACTGACAAAAATATCCGTTTCATTATAATGATAACACATCTCTTTGTCGTCAGCAGGTGTGAGAAAGCGAAACTCGCCGGTATCCCGCAGTGCCTGCAGAGAAGGAGAACTGGCGAATTCAACGGGCGGACAAAACAGATTGACCTGAACATCAGGATACGAGCGCTTGATATTGTGCAATACATGCATCAGGTAATTTTGCTCCCGATGTGAAGAAAATCCCCCTTCTGGTTTACGGACAATAGCCGAGATCTGTAGAGGCGCCGCAAGTGTTCCCCGTATCTGGAGGTTTTTGAATTGGGGTCCGACTCCGATCGGAACGATGTAACCCTGCACGCCGTGATTCAAAGAGATCATTTGACGCTGCCAATCTGACAACACAAGAACGTGCTTTGTAACGTGATAGGTCGGAAAAGAATCGTTATTGGCGGGCAGGAAACAGGGTTCGTAACACAGACTCAGGCGGACATGCACGCCCTTCCCGTTTTGGCTAGCCTCATGCGCGGATTCCACTGTGGTATAAAAGTTCGACACGATGACATCGCTCACAGGATAATCGCACTCCCGCATAAGCGGACCTTGAACCCATTGAATCTTGGCTTGCACAGGATGCTTCACTTCCGCTCCCCTCGGCATCAGGAGTGTGACCTCATGGCCGCGCGCCACAAGGCCATTGGCGAGTTCGGCCAACATGCGTTGAGCTCCGCCAATGCAAAGAGTCAAAACAGGAAAGGTAATCCGCATCAGAAAATCTCCTCCTGAATCAGACGTTGGATACTCTGCCTGCGCCGAACCTGCACGCTGGCGATTTCGAGCGCGATGTTTTGTTCATGAACCTTTGTTCCCATTTTTGCATGTGACCGGTACATCAGCAGAGGGTCTTCCAGGTAATAGAATTCATAGTGAGGAATCATGCGCAACCACATGTCATAATCGTGCGTATACAGAAGAGCTTCATCGAAATAGCCGAGCGATGAGAACACTTCCATCCGCAACATGATCGATGAACCGTTGATCGGACAGCCCTGTAACAAGGTCTGATAGAAACTGCGTTTGCCGGGGAAGCGCAGGCGGATCGGGTCGCCCACAAGCCGGCTGTCCTCGTCAATGGTTTGGTACGCCGTATGGCTGACATAGGCATGGTTGCCAAGCATAAACGCCAGTTGCCGCTCAATCTTTGTGGGCGCGAACACATCGTCCGAACTGAGCCATGCGAAGTACTGGCCCGTGGCGCGCTGAATCCCCGCATTCAGTGCGCTGGCGGTGCCGCCGTTACGCTTTCTTACCACAGTACACTGTTGCAGGAACGGGGTTAGCAATTCCATATGTCGCGTCGATCCGTCATCGACAACGATGATTTCACAGTCTGAGCACGTCTGACAGAGGGCGCTCTCGATGGCCTGAGCCACGTAAGGGCAATTGTAGAAAGGAATCACGATCGATACCATGGGCGCGGCCAAC
>JAJZCB010000033.1 GCA_021846285.1 Bacillota bacterium | reverse complement strand
TCTTCTCTACGACCGCAAGCATCTTCTCATCGACACATGCGCTGAGCGACCGACACGACAGAGATTCATAGAACTTATGCCGTCAATGGTGACATCCAAAGTGGGCGTAAACAGAAGGGGATGTTCGGGTGAATACGGAAGCGGGAGGGGATGAGTTGGCGGAGCAATTGAAGGAGCTTATCCCGATGGATAAGCGGAACTTGTTACTCTTGTGGGAGGCGCAGTGCGCAGAAGGTTGTGGACAGGAGTTGCGAAGGTTTGCGGATTTTGTGGCCGGGATGATACTGGAATTTGAAAACTGTGAGAACGACCGTGAATGAGCGAGGTATCAACATATTTACTTCATCTGATGTGCTTTAACTCCTTTGATAATGACCAAATCTCTTTCCTCGTCCAGGTCATAGTAGACTCGATATCTTTTGACGATGATCCGTCTCGTTTTTGCCCACGGTCCTCTGGGGTACTCGCGATACCCTTCATTTGCGTGGATATGCAGAAGTTCGTTTTGAATGGTTTGAACCAATTGAATTTGGTAGGTCTACGGCAGTAAAGCAGGAGATGTTACCCAATCCCAATATCACTTCATTCGTCAGCGCGTCTTCCTAATTTCTTTGAATGTATATGGTCTATCGTGGAGATTATCTCGTTATATAAATTAGCAAGCGCTTCTATGTCGTGAGGGTCTTCTGGGTTCCCCTGGTAATAAAGGGTGATCAACTCACTGTCTAAGTTCTGCACTAGTTTTCGTACGGGTTCGTCTATGAGATCCCATCCTTCGTATAATTTCTCTCGAATAAGCTCACGGTAGAGGCCAATCTCAAATTTAACAGGAGGACTCCAATCTACGATCAGTTTTTTACCATCCACGTTCAACACTGAATTATAAATCTGTGTTTTCTTTTGACGATTATTTCGGTGCTCTCTTATCCATTCCATGCAGAGCTGACCGACGAGTACTATGCACCCGCCGAATGCACTTGAAATTAGAGTTTGTATCCATTGTTGGTTCACCGTATGTCTCCTTCGCTCTAGGAAAGAAATCGATTGAGGACGCTCACTATGTTTCAATCGTTTTCTATGGGCATTCTCATTTATCCAAATGTTGACGCTGTATGATAGACGGGTTGGCGTGAAAGACTAACAAGCGGCGACTCTTGGACTTTATTTATTATAAGATATCATTTCCAACCGATAGCTGCTATGATTATAGTATCCTACTCGAGTCGGAGGGTACGCCGTGGACGAATTAGAGAATATTAAAAATGTTGTCATTTCAGAGACTGACCGTCCTAGTTTGAAAACTTTAATAGTCAAGAACTTTCGTGGAATTGGTTCTTCTCCAGTGACCATTGATCTTGATAAAATTGTGGTACTCGTAGGTCCCAATAATGCCGGGAAGAGTTCCATATTGAAAGCATATCAATTGGTTATGTCTGAGGGGTCAGGTGATGCTGATCTACAGATGGAGGATTTTCCGAACGGTGTGGTCAGTGAGGAGGCGATTCCGGAAATTGAACTACATACCGTCGTGTTTGATAACGCGCCGGGAGAGCGTTGGATTGATAAAGAGACGCATGTTGTGCGAGAAAGATGGCAATGGCATGCCCCGGGGAAGCCAAAGAGACAAGGCTTCGATGTGACATTGAACGACTGGGCGGAGAGTGGGGTTCCTTGGGGTGCCCCGAATGTTGCTAATGCATACCGTCCAAAACCGCATCGAGTAGGTGCATTCTCGGATCCGAAATTACAAGCAGATGCCATAATTAAATTACTCACGGACGTAATCAAGGAGCGTGTGAAAGCCGTACAGGAATGCGGGGACCAAAAATCGGATTACCAAAGACTCATTGAATCTATTATTCAAATGAGAGCACAAGTTATGGAGCAATCAAATGAAGAGATTGAAACTGTTGAAAAGCAGGTGTCCGACCTCGTCAATGAAGTCTTTCCCGGCTACATTGTGAAATTTGATGCACGTGTAGAAGAGGACGTTGATAAGGACATTAATCTGTTCGGGAAAATGAATGCTCAACTGTTAATGGGACCCGGAACCGATGGACATCTAAGCACAATTGATCGACAGGGGAGCGGTGCGCGCAGAACGTTGCTATGGAGCGCACTTCGTATAATCGCGGAATCTGCCTCAACACAGAAAGTGGAGCCAAAACGGACAGGTAAGAAAACGGGAAAGAACGAATCATCCGCTGAGTCTAATTTACCATCGTTCTCCCGTCCACATGTGCTGCTGTTGGACGAGCCTGAACTATGTCTACATCCAAATGCCATACGCGAGGCGTGTCGGGTATTATATGACTTGCCCAATACAGGAAATTGGCAAGTCATGGTGACAACACATTCTCCGGCGTTTATTGATGTATCTCGCGACAACACAACAATCGTTCGAGTCGAAAGACTGAATGGTGAAGTCGCCGGTACGACTGTGTTTCGACCCAGTAGGGTGCAATTTGATGATGATGATCGAACGAACCTCAAGTTACTTAACATCTTCGACCCGTATGTCGCTGAATTCTTTTTTGGTGGCAGGTCAATTATTGTAGAAGGAGATACGGAGTATACAGCATTTAAACACGTAATGGCGCTGAAGCCTGCTGAATACAAGGATGTGCATATTATTCGGGCAAGGGGGAAAGCAACCATCGTTTCCTTGATCAAAATATTAAAT
This sequence comes from Bacillota bacterium, assembly GCA_021846285.1. Classification (GTDB taxonomy): domain Bacteria; phylum Bacillota; class Bacilli; order Alicyclobacillales; family SLC66; genus JAKADD01. The sequence goes on along the minus strand of JAJZCB010000033.1, from coordinate 34,019 downwards.
CACTTTGGATCGAGCTATGCTGTACTTCATGATAGTGACACTCTCACAACTTCCACGCGCTTTGGTAAAGAAATGAAGAATCCTGCTTGGGCGCAGAACTCAAAAATTTTTGATGCAGTCAAAGCCCATCCGGGCAACGCGAAGGTAAAATTGTTCGCATCCATCACGAATTTCGAGAAGGCATATTTTGGTCAAGAGGTGGAAAGTGAAAAGCCATATAATGCTGTGATGCAATTGAATAATAGATCTGAAACTTTCCGAACTATTGAAAGCCTCCTTGAGGCGTTACTAAACGATACTGATCCGCCTCAAGGAGCTGTTAAGTACGACTCTATTGATGAATTGCAGAAGTTTGTCAGCGAATATATGGGTGGATAGCATCAAGTTGCGACGGGTCTTGAGGGTCAACAATAAACAATAGCATAATCAGCCCGCTTATGTGTTGGTTCGAATGAGGAGAGGGTTGCGTTGTTCAAATTCATTCACTGTGCCGACTTGCATCTGGACAGTCCGTTGCGTGGTCTTTCTATGTCGATGGACGTACCGCTTGACGAGATCCGTTCCGCAACGCGTCGTGCGCTTCGGAATCTAGTGAAACTAGCAATAGACGAAGAGGTGGATTTCGTTGTCATCGCGGGGGATGTTTACGACGGCGACTGGCCGGACTACACGACAGGATTGTTCTTCAACGCGTGCATGGCGAGACTGAACGAGGCGAACATTCCTGTCTTTCTCATCAGCGGCAACCACGACGCGGCTAGTAACATCACTCGTAGCCTCGTGTTGCCGCCCAATGTGATCCGTTTCTCGGTGGACCATCCGGAGACGCATCTCATTGAATCGCTCAACGTTGCGCTGCATGGTCAGGGGTTCAAACAGCGCGAGGTACGGGACAACCTGGTGCCGACTTACCCCAATGTTGTGCCAGGCTGGTTCAACATCGGAATTTTACATACATCGGCGGAAGGGCAGGAGGGGCACGAAACCTACGCGCCATGCCGCGTCGATGAATTGGCTCGCAAGGGCTATGACTATTGGGCGCTTGGGCACATCCACAAACGCCAGGTGTTACACGAAGAGCCATACATTGTGTTTCCCGGCAACCTCCAAGGTCGTCACATTCGCGAAACCGGCGAGAAGGGGTGCATGCTCGTCACGGTGGATGGCCGGAAGCTGTCGCTTGAATTCCACTCCCTCGATGTACTCCGTTGGTGCCTGTGCTCGGTGGACCTGACAGGGGTCCAAACGGACAGTGACTTTGCGGCGCGGATCACTGCGGCAATTGCGGAATATGTCGACGCGAACTCCGGAATGCCAATTGCGATCCGTATCCTGTTGCAGGGTCGTACTCCGTTACATGGGGCACTGCTGGCAGAGCAGGAACGCTATCACAACGAGGTGGCAAACTCGGCAAACATGAGCGCACCGGGGCGCATTTGGATTGAGAAAGTGAAGTTTGCGACGGAACCGCCAAGTAAGGTCGACATGCAGGTGAACCACGGCGACGCAGTGGCGGGACTATCGAGGAGCATTGAACGAGTCGTGGCGGATGTTGAATTTTTGGAATCGTTCTCGATTGAAGCACGAGCGATTCAGACTCGCATGAGTGCCTATATCAAGAGTGAGGGCGCAACGTTAATTGAGACTGCCGACGACGTGAAGCCACTGTTGGAAGATGCTCAGAGTCTCCTACTCGAGATGATGGCGAAGGGTGGTGCCCAGTCATGAGACTACGGCGCATTGGCGTGCAGTCCGTGCTGAACCACGCCACGTTTGAACTCGATTTTGGTGAAGGAGACGCAGGACTGCATATTCTCCACGGTCCAAACGAAGCTGGAAAAAGCACCCTCCTGCGGCTGCTGGTGGACTTACTGTTCGGCATTCAGAGTGGTGACGGGATGCCTGAATACTATGACAGCCGATCGCGTATCGAAGGGACTCTTGGGCACACTGGGGAGCCACCGTTTCACATCCAGAGAAGGAAGAACCGGAACCGACTGGTGCTAGACGCGGGGTCGAACTTTACGGAAGAGGAATTGCTTTCGTCGTATCTTGGCGGCTACGACAAGGACCGCTTCACGCTGCTATTCGGGTTTGATCACCAGAGGCTCCGCGTCGGCGGCAATAGTCTGCTTCAGTCAGGCGGGCATGCGGGGGTCTCGTTGTTTGAGGCGGGCGGCGGTATTCAGTATCTGCAGAATCTGCTCGGACGCCTTTCGGACAGGTCGGGACAACTGTTAGATTCCAACTTTCGAGCGAATGCAAGCAAGGAACTCAACAAGGCATGGCGGGCCTACCAGAACGCGGAAACCACCGTTCGAACAAGCAGTTTGCGTGGAGAGGAATGGCACCGCCAGCGGGACGCAATCCGGCGTCTGGAACAAAGCATTAAGCAGATACGGGACCAACTGCAAGGTAAGCAGCGAGATCAAACTCGCATGCAGCGTATGATTCGCGTTCGTTGCATGCTGGGTGAATTACAGGACATCCGTCAGCGCCTAATGGACATGGGCGAAGTCGTAGTATTGGCGGCCCAATCCGACCAGCGGATCCCGGAGATACTCGACACCAAGCGCAATCTGTCCAAGGAGCTAGCTGAGCGGGAAAGCGGACGGGATCGGCAAATTGGGCAGTTGGGGCAAATTCAGCGCGATGGGGATGCGTTAGAGAACGCTGAAGAAATCAACGCCCTAAACGAGGGGTTGCAGCAGTACGTAACCCGCAAGGGGGAGGAGTTGCTGAACGCCGCGGAGCAGTTGAGGCAACGCCAGGGAGACGCTTTGTATATGCTGAAGTCCATTGCACCCGGCGTTTCACTCAACGATGCGGAACAACTCCGTATCCCGTTTGCCGACCAAGAACGCATCGAGCAGTTGGCGGAAGATCTCCGGCAAGTGCGTGCCACTTTCCACGTGGAGCAGACGCGGCACGACGAGACCGTCGAGGAAATGAAGTGCCTTCAGCAGGAATTGAATGAGTTTGCAGATCTACCGGACATCTCCGCACTCCGTCGAATTATACAGGAGATTCGGGATCAGGGAGACCTTGAGGAAACCATTGCGCAGCGCACTCGGGAGATTGAACAGAGGCGGCAGGAACTGCTGCGACTAGTATCGGGGCAACGGGTATGGACCGGATTGCTGGAGCAGGCCGATACGCTACCTGTTCCGCTTCGGGAGACCATAGACCAGGTGGTGACCGACTGGTCCGGAATCCACCAAGAACTTCGCGACTGTGATCGGAAGTTGGAGGATGCGCGTGGCAATCTGGCGGCGGTGATAAGGGAGTTGGAGAATCTTGAACTCTCTGGACGCGTGCCGGTGGAAGGAGACCTAAGCGCCGTTAGAACGCGCAGAAACAGCGGATGGAAGCTCGTAAAGCGGGCTTGGCTGGACGAGGAATCTAATCTCGATGCGGTTCAGGCGTTTTCCGGTGACGTTCCGCTGCACGAGGCGTTTGAATCGGCCATTCACGAAGCAGATGAAACGGCCGACTGGATGCGGCGGGAAGCAAACCAGTCTGCGCAGCGTGCTCTGCTGCTGGTACGACAGGTTCAGATTGGAAGGGACATCGACGCACTGGAAGAGAAGCGGGACGCGCTGGCAGCGCAGTTCAACATTCTTTCAGCGGCGTGGCAAGAGGAGTGGGCGTCGAGCGGGATCGAGCCGAAGACACCAGTTGAGATGAAGGATTGGTATACGAACATCTATCGACCGCTGGTCGAGGGCTTACGTTCTGTGCGGACCTTAGAGGAGGCCTTGGCTGGTCTAACTCAGAAACACGATTCGTTTGCAATCGAGCTAGTGCAAACCTGTACAGATTTGAGCATCCAATTGCCGGAAAACGTCGGACTGAAAGTATTGATTCAGCATTGCGACAGTTTTGTCGAAGGTATTGCTGAAAAGGGGACGGAACGGCGGAACCTTGTTGAGCAACAAAAGCGGACTGAGCACGGTCTGTCTGGCCAGGAGCGCGTGTTGAACCAAGAGCGAGAGAAGCTTGAATCGTTGGAGGTTGCCTGGCACGATATTCGGCACACGTACCCGTCTCTACCCCAAGACACCGACATCGCGACCCGCTATGTTCGGCAGTTGAAGCAACTGTTTGATTGGATCCGGGACATGGACACCTTGAAGTCCGATATTGATACCAAGGAGGTTTCCTGTGCAGCGTTTGAACGCAGGGCGGACTTGTTGGCGGAACGTCTGAGCGAACATCTGACTGGATTCCCATCCTTGGAGTCTTGGGTCCGTCACGTACGCGAGCGGCTTGCTGCGTCCAGGACGGCGGCAGAACAGTTTGAGACCATTAAGGGCGAGGTGACTCGTATCGAAGCATTGATGGAACTCACCCAGTCTGAACTTCGTGAGTGCGAATCCGAGATCCAGGAATACCTTTTGCAATACAACTGCGCGGATGCCGAGAGTCTTCGTACCCTGGTTGACCGTTCAATCGCGTTCAAGAAAATTGACGAGAATCGCCAGGAGCAAGAGCGAATCCTACGTCAGACCGGGGACGGACTTTCCGTTGCTGAACTGGAAGCGGAATTCACCGAGGTGGACGACGTGGATGTACTTCCCGCGAAACTGTCCGTGTTGACGAGCGATATTGAAGATTTGCAGTCGCAGTCCGAGAGAGAGATAGGTGAACTTCGGGAGAAGCAGATCGCTTTCCGCGTTCTCGACGGAACTCAGACTGCGGCAGCTGATCGGGCACAAGAAGCAGAAGCCCATCTGGCCGACGTCGATCGGTTGTGGAACGAATACCTTCGCGTCGACCTCGCCCGCCGATTGCTGCAGCGGGCGATTGAAGAATTTCGTGAGCAGAACCAGTCGTCCATCCTTGCGCGCGCCAGCGACTTCTTCCAACGGTTGACGGTTAGCCACTACAATGAACTGGCCGTAGAGTACGATGGCACCACGCCCTATCTCGAAGCAGTCCACATTGACGGCAGCAAGCGACGCGTCCATCAGATGAGTGACGGAACACGCGATCAACTGTTTCTTTCACTCCGACTCGCTTTCGTGGAGCAACATTTGGCAACTTCCGGTCCGTTGCCCCTCATAATGGACGACATCCTCGTCCATTTCGACGACGACCGTACGAAGGCGACGTTGCAGGTGCTTCACGAATTGTCCGGTCGGACACAGATTCTGTACTTCACGCATCACCAGTCGGTGGTCGATGCGGCACATGGTTTGGGGGATGACGTTAGAGTGCACCATTTGGGGATGTCAGAAGAACTTCACTCTCGAGTGTAATTAAAGTAAATCATGCATCTGATGTATAATCATTGGAAAGAGGTACCGCATTGGATGTGATGGTATGGAAAGTGTCTATGTTGAGACCATAAATCCCAGTTATTTGACTTCACGGTTAAGCAGAGACATTGTTGTTGCTGCGCAACAGCAAATCACACGGGAGTAGATGAAGATCGTTCGGACTTTCTTCTCTACGTATCGGAGGCAGTATTAGACGAGTGTAGAGCAGGAGATCAAGAATTAGCACAACGGCGGTTAGGCGTGGTCACGGAGTTTCCTGTTCTGAGAATTACGAATGAAGTGATCAAGCTCGCAGAAACGTACGCTCAACTTCTTGAGATTCCAGAACGGGCCAAGGTTGATGCTGTCCATCTGTCGGTTGCCGTGATATATGAAGTCGACTATTTATTAACGTGGAATTGCAAACACCTTGCTCATGGCGGAATCCGCACAAAAATACACCGATACAATCGCATGCAGGAGTTGCATGAGCCAATGATTGTAACCCCACTCGAACTAATGGGAGGTACGAACGATGAAATGGAATGACCCCATTGTCGAAGAAGTCCGGGCAACTCGAGAACGGCTGCTACAGGAAGCCGGGGGATTTGAAGCCTACATCAAAAAGCTCAGAACCCAGGAACTTGAGCACCCGCAAAGGCTACTGTCAAAAGACGATTTAAAATCCAAAGAGTCAATCCCGAACCGTGATAATTGAAAGCATTCAATACGGGACTGGGTAAATGTGTAAGTCTGTAAAGTATCCCGGTGTCGGACCTGCTCATATCTACAGTATGAAGCTGTGTAAGCCGCAATTCTGGTGCAACGATTGGTGCAACAACGAAACAACGCTGAACCCATGTGGATACGTTTGGGTACATGAAACAGAGTGCGGAATGCCCAGCACAACACCGTTCATTTGCTCTCTTCACAACTCAATCCCACGCTCTGCACCTTTGCCATCGCAGTCTTTTAATCAGGGTGTCGATGGTTCGAGTCCATCATGGCTCACCACCTATAAACCGCGTTGTGTAAGGAAAAATCGGATGTTTGACTGGCAACAGTCTTCCATCCGATTTTTTATTTGTGTGCGAATCGTGTGCGGTCTGCTGGCGTCGGTTTTGCAGGACCCCATTTACAGGATGTCTGGAAACACCTTGGACAGGGCGTCGACGGCGATTTGTTGGATGCTCGGCAACAGGTGCGAGCACACCTTGAGCGTCATAGCCACCAAGGCGTATACCGCCACTCGGATGGGTATTCACAATGGCTTTCCGCTGTTGTTCGACCTTCTATGTTTGATTAAAGCCCTATTGCAAGGTTGGTATATGGAGCACGGCGAGTGTGCATCTATGACATGCTAAATGGTAAGATATATGCACTACGCACTGGACTTGGACTTAAGACTAGACCATACGTCAATTCTTCACGGTTGTCACAGCTGTACTTGCTTAGCGCATTAGAATGTCCATTGAATTGTTCTTTCTGCTCGCAACATCATCCGATACGGCCAAATCCAACAAGGGAAGTGGGCCTAGAAATGGTTCAATATGCAATACGTGCCGAAGGTGTTACCTTCGAGTATCCTGGTGTCATAGCAGTGGACCATATTTCATTTACGGTTCCCTGTGGAATAATTTTTGGATTGTTAGGACCTAATGGGGCCGGAAAAAGCACGACGATACGCTTGTTACTTGGATATGCCCACCCGACTTCAGGTAGGGTTGAGGTTTTAGGTATGGACCCAGGGGCTCGGGGTACAGAGATTAGAGAACACGTGGGAGTTGTATTTGACCAGGACGGACATTACGATGGTTTGACAGGAGAGCAGAATCTAGAATTTTATGCCCGGGTTTGGCGGCTCTCGAAAACCGAAACCAAAAACCGAAGTAACGAATTGCTTAATCGCTTTGGTTTGTGGGACCATCGAAAAGAGCAGGTTGGCACCTGGAGTCGTGGCATGCGGCGCAAATTAGCGCTTGCACGTGCTCTTTTGCATCGGCCAGAGTTGCTCATCCTTGATGAACCTAGTGCAGGACTTGATCCTGTAGCAGTGTCAATATTACATCAAGAACTACTTACTCTAGTTCAAAAAGACGGAATGACTGTGATTTTGACCACCCATAATATGGCCGAAGCGGAGAAGTTGTGTGCGTCTGTTGGAGTGCTAAAGCAGGGGAAATTGCTCACGGTTGGATCACCTAATGAATTGAAAACTAGTCGTGTTGAGGCTTCTTTTCAACTTTTGGGAACGAACTTTTCCCCAGATCTTTTCTCGCACTTGTCGCACCACCCGTTGGTCAGCGCAGTGAAAGGTGATAGCGGACAGCTACATTTAACCATAACATCCGAAACTTCCATTACCGAACTTATCAAAGTTGTTCTTGAGCAAGGAGGGCAGGTTAGCGAAGTAATGCGGGATCGGAGTAGTCTAGAAGACGTTTATATGGCCTTGGTGGAGGACGATAGACATGACTGATCTTTGGACTGTTATATGGAAGGAATTTAACGAATTGTTGAGTGTTCCGCAACCTGCATTTTTCGGGCGGAATCTGATATCTACTCCCATAGGCCGCATGGCAATTTTTGTGGTGGGTTCGGTAGTAGTGGCAGCGGCGATGGGAGGCAGTCTATTTACTACGGCTGGAGCGCTATTTATTCCTATTGTGATGCCATGCTTTCTTGTATCTACTTTTGTTGTGGATACATTTGCAGGTGAACGAGAGCGGGGTACCCTGGAAACTCTGTTGGCGAGCAGGCTAAACATGCAAGCGGTCTTTTTCGGCAAGATGGCTGTTCCTATAGCAGTGACGACGGTGTGTACGGGTCTAGCCGCGTTAGGCGGATGGCTTGCCGCAGATGTATTTGCTTCCCACGCGAGTTTTTTCCCGCTCGCATTTTTGGGAACTTGGCCTCTATTGGGGTTTTTGTCTTCATCTCTAGGAGCAGGTGTCAGCGCATTGGCATCGGAAGCATCTTCAACTGTGCGGGGCTCGCAGCAAACAGTAACTTATGCCGTGATGGGCTTTTTTATGGTCCTTGTTCTAATTGTGAATACTCTGCCGGTACCGATGCGACATCGTTTTTTGATTGCTGTCCTATCGATTAATCCCACCATAGGAATTCTTATGGTGATAGGAGTATTGACCATAATTGACGTCAGTTTGTGGTGGGTGGCTGCAAGTCGATTTAACCGTGAGCGGCTATTAATGAAGACCGCATTGCGGAATAGACGAAAGTTTAAGAGCGTGATTTCAGGGCACTAAAGGGTCTCAACACCTCAGAACATGAGTGACAAAGATGGTGAGCAAATGAGGGTGCCACGAAATTCCACTGACATATTGGCCAAGCATCTCACGAATGCATGTCCGGCTGGCGCGCTAGATGTGATTGGAATCCCTGGAGCCCATGCTATACGCGCATTGCCAACAGAACTTGATCAAGTGGAGATAAGACAAGAATTCACGGATGTCGTCTTGGAACTGGCCGCTGGAGATATTTTGCACATGGGATTTCAAACTGCCCGTGAGCCAACACATACCGGTTTCTAGGGAAAAGGTATGAAAGTGCTCCAAGCAGGGAGGCGTTCAGAGAGGAACGCCTCCTAATTCTAGGGGGGGTTGTCCTGTCTGAGTCTCGGATTTCGGAATTTCGTTACGAATCTCGATGGTTCATTACAATAGCGCGTCTTCTAGCCCAAATAGGCGCTGCGCTTCGATATATTGCATTGCTGTTTGTCGTTTACCATCTCTGGCATTCGCCATTATCCATAGGTGCTGCCATGAGTTTATCTGCTGTTGGAAAGGCTTTTTTTGCGCCAATCGGAGGATTTTTGGCAGATCGTACATCTCGCGGAACTATTATTCTCACGGCCTATATTAGTAGCGCGTCTCTCATGATAGCAGTTAGTATTATAAGTCTTATAGGGGCACCTTTGCTGATGCAGGTTGTACTTGTGCTTGTGACATCATGGGCTACGGAAGCCCTTGATGTGTTAACTAGTCCGGTGTTCTCAAGTGGGATAGCCTTACTCGCGAAAGACACAAAACTTGTCAAATGGATGTCAGAGGTTAATGCGGCCACAACGGCTGCACAGGCCGCTGGTCTTGTTCTTGCCGGTTATTTTGTGCAAATTTTCGGAGGAGGCATAATGCTCGCAGTAGGAGGTCTGTGCTATCTCTTGTCTGGCTTAATTGCTTGGAAACAGATGTCTACGTATATTGTCACCTCACATGAGCACCCAAAGGGAATCGTCAAGGTGGAACAAAAAGAACACGTACGTTCTACACGGCTGGTATGGAAAGAACTTTGGGGAAATAAGTATGTTAGGTACCTCCTAATAATCGTAGCCGTCAGTAATATTCCTCATAACGCATTTCTATTCTTACCGTTTTTTATTTCCCAGCGGCAACACACCGGCTACGTAGGCTTTGGATTTATGGAAGCTTCAGTTTTTGTTGGAACATTTGTTGGCAATGTTGTGGTTCGATTCGCAAAAAAATTTCCTGTGCGTGGAATGCTTGTTTTAGCATTTGGAATTCAAACATTTGCTGTATTGATATTATGGATTGCTAATCAACAGTCGTTCTGGTTGACCGTTACTATGGTTTTCTTGTACGGTGCCACAGATGCATTATTTACGCCAGCTTATGCTCATATGTACCTTGTTGTTCAGCCTCAATTTTTGGGGCAGATCTCAGGACTCTTTAATGCTGTGGCGACAGTAGTCACTCCATTAGCGATTATAATGTCTGGGTGGATACTTCGCTATTATGGCATGTCCTACATGTTTCTTGGTCTCAGTTTAGTCTTCGCGTTACTTGCTATTACAAGTATGTCCATAAGTCACCTTTCAAACGTTATTAGTGATGTGACTTAACGATCGCGCCCGAAACTTGGCTTCGTCAGTTGATGGACTCACGAAGCGATTCATATACAAATATGGGCGCTGGTACCTTATCAAGACAACGGACAATCAGTTGTTTGAGAAATACCTCCGAGTTTCTCATGCACTTCCAGGTTTTTTTACCATTCCTTTTGAGACTTCCCTCGTCACGTGTCCTGTGTGTAAGTGTAAATGTAGATGCTCCGCATTCATTTTTCTTGGCGCTGGTGCGTCCATTAGTTCCGGTATGAATTACTTGACGGACATCCGCGTTCTCTAAATAGTCTTGACGCTATTCTTGACAACTCAGTCCCAAGTCCAGTATCATGGCAATCGCAGCCTCTTAATCAGGGTGTCGCTGGTTCGAGTCCAGCGTGGCTCCCCATGGCCCCATGGTCAAGCGGTTAAGACACCGCCCTTTCACGGCGGGAACAGGGGTTCGAATCCCCTTGGGGTCACCATTCTTTCGAAAAGGGGGCGCGACGATTTCAGGGAGCAGAACGAGTGATGGAAGGAACGTACGATGGTGCGTGACTGACTGAGCGAGTGAAGGCGATACCGAAATTCGCTGCGCATCAGCAACTGAATAGGGGCGATTAGCTCAGTCGGGAGAGCACCTGCCTTACAAGCAGGGGGTCGGCGGTTCGAGCCCGTCATCGCCCACCAAGAAAAAAGCCTGTCGTAGCAAGGGAAACGAATGGTTGCCTGGAAAGTGGCTTCCATTCGTTTTTGCGCTTGTGCGCGCATGTGTTTGTTGGATAATTGGTAAAGGCGTGAATTCCACAGTGGGCCAGAGCCGGTTTTCTCCCCAGCCCACCATGTCGTACGAGCCGCCGCTACGATACTGGTGCAGAGGGGGCAGTGGAACCATAGGCGACGTTTGATCCGTCAGTGTCGCTATCAGGCGCCGAGGGAGTGGAGACTTGCTTGCGATGCTGGATCATGACGCCGCCATCGGCGATGACCAAGCCAGGATTGCCGCCATTGACCGTTCCCGGATCAAAGGTGGTTTGGCCATAGTTGGCGAGTGTTGCCACGTGACCGCCAATTGTTGGCGCTTCCTGAATCCATTCTGCGGACTCCGCGGGCCCCGAATACGCCTGAGTGGTTGTAAATGATTCATTTTCAGTCACGTTGTTAATTGTAATCGTCCAATCGCCGTTGCCGTCATTCTTGATCGAAGCGGTCATATGATCGCCTGGTTTTACGATCATATTGGTGATGACCGTCTCTGCGGCGGGGAGAATCTCCCACCATGCGTCGTAATGTGTTGATCCGTTGTAATAATCCTGTTCTGTGCCTGTCTGGATTAAACTGCTGTTATTGAAGCCATCGATGCCAATCCAACTCGATGAATAGCTGGACCCTTTACTGGGTTGGACAGTCGGAACAATCCAACTCCCGGTGATGTTGTTATATTGGTCTGCCGAGCCGGACAGTGCGTATCCTGACCAGTTGCTGGACGCCCACCCCGCTGGCTGTCGTGGTCCGGCTTGGCTTCAGTTTGATCCTGGGCGCATGCGCGATCACGCCGCTTGACGCTGATGCGGGGCTGGTCATCGGCGTGGACAACAGACAGCCCACAGCCACATCTTAAATTCTACCGTTGAAACGCCTCTGTCGGAAGGTATTTTATAATAGTTGCTTGACAAAAAGAAGTGACTACATTATTATAACCTACATGGCGCGTGAAGTACGTAACATCAGCCAATAAAACATAGGAAGGTGGTTCTCAATAAGTTACAGATTGCTGGGCATGCTGGATTGTGACAATTTAAATCCGGGTCAACAGGGTCTGTAAGGAGACAAACCTTTTGTAAATAAAATCTGGAGGGATACTCAATGGCTAAGCAAAAATGGGTTGTTGACGCGGCGCACAGCAGTATTGATTTTTCCATCAAGCACATGATGGTGGCAAAAGTGAAAGGATCGTTTCATTCCATTGAAGCATCGATTGACGCCGATCTCGAAGATTTGACGACGGCCAATATTGAGTTCAGTGTGGATGTTGCGAGCATCGATACACGAAACGGAGATCGCGACAATCACCTGCGTTCTGCCGATTTCTTTGATGTAGAAAACAATCCGAAGATGACGTTCAAGTCCACGAAGATCGTCAAGAAGAACGACAGCGAGTATGATGTGACGGGGGATATGACCATTCGCGGCACAACCAGCCCGGAAACGTTCCACGTGAGCTACGAAGGATTTGGAAAAGACCCGTGGGGGAATGAGAAAGCCGGATTCAGTGGTCAGGGCGCCATTAAACGCAGTGAATATGGACTCACCTGGAACGCAGCGCTCGAAACGGGCGGCGTCCTTGTCGGGGATCAGGTTCAGATCTCGATTGAAATCGAGGCTGCGAAACAAGCGTAAACTCGTGTCGGAGCCGGTTAGGCCCGGTAGTGTATCGCCAAGAGACATCCGACCGATCTGGCCGGATGTCTCTTGAATGAGGGTTTGGGCGGGGAGTCCTTCAAGCGACGAACGGACACGGATCACGGCGAGACGTTCACACGATGGATAAGGCCATTCACGTCCTGGGAGCGCGTATTTAGCCCGTTTTTTTCGGAAAGACTAGAGCCAAAATCTTATGAGGGGGGTAGGTTTATGGCTCTGGTTCCTTATGATCCTTTTGGCGTGTTGAATCGAGAATCGTTTCCAATGCTGTCACGGTTTATTGATGACGATTGGTTTGGCGGAACAACTCCACGCATTCGCGCCGACCTGCGGGAAACACCGACGGAGGTAATTGTATCAGCGGACATTCCCGGTTTGGACAAGAAGGACGACGTGAATATTGTCGTTCAAGACAACCGCTTGTATTTGAGTGGTCGCATTGATCGGTCTTATGAAGAAAAAGGGGAAAATGTGCATCGCACGGAGCGGCATTTTGGACAGTTTGCCCGAACGATCAGCTTGCCTGCGACCGTCGACGAGTCCGGTGCAACAGCATCTTACCGCAACGGTGTGCTCGAAATTCGAATTCCCAAATCACAAAAGGCGATCGGTCAGCGAATAGACGTGGCATTTCACTGATTCGCGTTTCACCGGGAACGGGCGCTTGCGGGCGCCCGTTCGTGATTGTACCCCCTCCGAAATCATCTGAGCCACCCAACTCAAACTCCGGTACGGATTCAGTGCCAAAACGCATGTATAATAATGAACAAACATATCAGTGGAGGAACCAAAACTCACTGCACGAAAATTGATGATTTACGGCGCAAAGACAACCGCTTGAGACTTGGGGGCGCACGGAATGAACGAGGAGTTGCAGACACTGCGAAACTGGTTGCTGGAGAGTCGGCGCATTGCCGTATTGTCGGGAGCTGGCATGAGCACGGAGTCGGGACTGCCTGATTTTCGCTCTGCCCACGGTTTATGGGAAAATCCCCGTGTGACGGAGTTGCTGTCCGCCACCTGTCTGCGTGATACGCCGGACCAATTCTGGAAATTCTTTAGGGAAGCATTCCTCACACCGGCGTTTCATAACGCCAAACCCAATGCCGGACACGTCGCCTTGGCGGAGTTGGAAAGACGAGGAAAAGACGTTGTCATTTATACACAAAATGTCGATGGACTGCATCAAGCGGCTGGAAGTCAGTCCGTATGGGAACTGCACGGGAACCTGCGGCATGTCTACTGTCCTGTATGCGGAACACAATACGCCATGGATCAGGCGCTGCACGAATCCGTGCCGACATGCCAAGGCTGGAGTGTCAAGAGGAACAGTTGCGAAGAGGTCCTGCACCCAAATGTCGTCTTGTTTGAGCAAAACATTCGTCATATGGAGACCGCGCTGCGCGGCATCCTGTCCAGCGACTTGTTGCTTGTCCTTGGCACCTCATTGACGGTGGACCCGGTCGCCACTCTGCCGAGCATGGCTCGGCAGGCATCCCGTCGCACAGTCCTCATCAATCTGACAGAGACCGACTTCGACCCTTACGCAGATCTCGTTATGCATACAAGGGTGGGACAGACATTGGCCAGCGCCCTGAACTGAGGAATACTATGGGAACCTGGGCAACTTATTAGTGGCTGCTCTGCGGTACTAAAAAGGATACCCCTCGCCAAGAGGGGTAAATGTGAAAGGGGGTTGCAATCAGAAACGGATTCCGATGGCAAGACCCATGCTACATCGGGTTTCTTGAAACGAGCTTGATGAAGGAATGGATGACTGGACAGCATTACTCATTGGGCAAATCCATCCGGAATTCCTAAAACCGCCCTCCACATATCTCAGCACATATGCACGGAGTCTGTTTATCGGAATCCCATGTGCCTCTCAACGAGATGCGGTTTTTCCGGCACGAATACGCCATCGAGGAAGTTCCACTTAATGAGGACGACACTAGTCAACATCAGTGTCTCCGTCGCTTCAGTGGTCGTCTTCGTCTCTAACAGGATCTCCAACCACAGTCCGAGTTCATCCACAGCGACCAGTTTGGTTCCGACGAACGTATCCGCGTTGACAAACATGCTTAATGTAGCGTCGTGTTTGGCGGTTTCGTTCAGACGGATGTATACGATCTGGCCCACACATTCTTCGAGGAACATTGACCATCACCTCACAGGATAATGTTCGACAAGCGTCAAGGAATTCCTGTCTGTGGGCAGGCAAAAGAGGAATCGTGCGCGAGGTCAATATGGGTTTCGTGGCGGCACAGACGGTTTTGGCCATTCGGTTACACAATTCTGGACGTCATTAGCCCCAAACCGTAGGAAGCCAATCCGACGACGATGCCGACGGCCATCATTTCCAATCCGCTGATCCACCAACTCCTCATCGTAACCATACTCTTCACGGACCCGACGGCGAAGTGCGCAAGCACACTGACAATGGCGGCCGCAATGAATGCCAGCGATGGGGGAAAAATCATCAGCGGCAACATGGGGATGCATGCCCCAATCAATGTGGATACGCCCGCAAACAGAAATGAGTGCATCGGGCTTCTATGATTCTCATTGTCGATGCCTTCCTCCTGGGAGATCAGTTGCATCAACTGTTCCGGTCGTTCGGCCAAACGTTTTGTTATCCAAGCGGCCTCCTCCGAATTGAATCCCCTATGCTCGTAACGAGCGGTCAGTTTGTCGATCTCCCCCTGCATGTTCCGTTGCACGCGAGCGTGAAGTATGGCGGTGTCCCGTTCAGACAGTTCATTTTCAGAGCGGGCGGCCAACCACGCCCCCGCCGCCATGGATAGCGTACTGGCCAAGGCTCCGAACCATCCTGACAATAAAATCATGCGATGATTGGCGGTGAAACCGGCAACTCCAGCAATGATGCCAAATATGGCTGCCAACCCGTCGTTGACGCCGTAAATGGCGTCACCTAGCCAGAGTCGTACTTTCATAGGCATTCCCTCAGTTCGCAAAAAAGATGCCATGCTCGGTCCGCAGGTGGGAGTTCGCTATATGTGAACGGCACTTGGAACATAGCCGCAGGCAGGATCACTTGCCAATGGATCGCCCGTGACTGCATACGCCCGTGCGCGGGAACCGCCACAATGGTCGCGAAATTCGCACAGCCCGCATTTGCCTCCTCGCAGATCACGATTGCGCAGAGATTGGAGCAGGGAGCTGTCAGAATAAATGGTTGCCAGCGGAGTGTGCAGCACATGCCCGACACTGACACGAAAAAAGCCACTTGGGTACACTTCTCCGGTGTGGGATATAAAGATGAATCCATCATCGTCACTGAAAGGATAGCTCGGGCGACAGATGTCCAAGGGCGACTGAATGCCTGATGACCCGGCTTCCGCATCGGCGCCCATCCTTGAGATTTCCTGTTGCTGCATGCTGGTTGTTCTTCTGGAGGCAGGTCTGAATCGTTGCTGTTCCTGAACCCGGTGATAAAATGGGGCTTCCGTCGTTTTGATGGCGAATGGTCTTACCAGGGACTGTTGATATAGCCATCGCAAAATGCCTTCGGTGTCCTCGGGACTGACCATATTGATCGCTCGTGCGCGTTCTGTGGGAACAAGGAAGAATAGGCTCCATAAGGTTGTGCCGGCGATCTCGACGGTGTCTGCCATCGCTTGCAACTCATCTTGATTGAAGGTTGTGACCAGCGTATTGATCTGAATAGGAATATTTAGCTTATCGAGAAAATACAGGACTCGCAGTGTGTCGACAAACGATCTGCTGACCCCCCGGAAGCGATCGTGTGTTTCTGCTGTGGCCCCATCGAGACCGACGGCCCATCGTGAGATGCCTGCCTGTTTTGCCTGTTCCATTGCCTTTGGGGTCAATTTGGGTGTGACACTGGATGCCAGCGACACATGGAGGTCCAATCCGGCGGCGTATTCAATCAATTCGAACAGGTCAGGCCGTTCAAGTGGGTCGCCTCCGGTAAATACGAGCAGCGGGTGATCCATGGCTGCGATTTGGTCGATCACCTTTCTGGCCTGATCCGTCGTCAGTTCATCCGGATGTCTCTGGTTTTGGGTCTCCGCGCGGCAGTGCAGGCAATGCAACTGACAGGAGCGAGTAAGTTCCCACATGACAATGTGGGGGGTATGTCGAAAGCCTCGACCTGTATCCGTTAGGTGGGGTTGTTTCCATTCTATCACTGGGAGACCCTTCTCTCAAAGTGGAATAGAAAAAATAATTACAGACGCACCTGCCAGGCGACCGTTGCGATCGCCTGGTGGATGGGCTGTCATGGTTAGTTTTAGCGGGCGCGTTGCTTGCGAAATGCTTGTCGAGCTGAAGCCCAAATGTTCCCGGTTACCCAAATGCCTAGCAGGAGAGTGGGAATGCCTGGCAATAACTGACCGGGTTGCCCGCTAAAGATACCGGTGTATACCATCGCAGTGCCATAGACTCCAGCGGCCAGCGCGACAAGCCAGATGATCCATAACTTCATTCCTTTTGCCATGATTGACGCCTCCTGGTTGTCAGTTGTCAATCCGTAGAGGTCCGAAGCGGCCTCATGCTCGGACTCCGCAGTCCATCGTTCATATTATACGCGAAGGTTGCGTCCGGTTGGTAGCACGATGGAACCGTTTCAGTCGATTGTTGTTGGTCAGATGTGTGTCCACGGAACTCTTTGGTGCATGATGCAAGCAGCGGGCATTGTCCGCAAGCGTTCGTCTTCTCCAGATGCCGATACCAGTCGCGCCAGATCGCGCGGTGAACCGGGAGCAACTTGGGCAGCTTGTTCAGACCGGGAATCCACGGCACGAGGATAAGCAATACGAACAGGAGCCCCATAGCGTAGGCGGCCGTTTGATCGCCTGTTGCTCCAGTCGACCACGGTGGAATTTGGTACAGAAATGTGTAGGGCGTCAGCCACCATGGGCCCGGATAGGCCTGCTCATCGTGGTTGATTCCCCACTGTCCGCCAGCCATGTTAATATTGTTGGCAATGTTAGGCAAGACTTGACCCTGTAAGAACAGCAAGTCGTTCTGCACGTTCCAGCGATAGACGCCGCCGTTTGTCTCGCGATCCAGCGCGCCAGACAACAATCCGGATTTGGCCAGATTGATCTCGTCATTGACCATGAGGGCGACAGGGCCGTAATGACCGGGGGGCAAGAGAACTTGCCCGTTACGCACAGTCGCTTTCCCCAGCGCATTGGTCATGGCGCTGGTCCACGCCTGCTGCTGTGTGTAGGAGGCTGTTTTGTATGTGTGAAGAGCGGCTGTCAGGGCGCTGTCGTGGGAGGCCGTGGCCAGCATCTGCAAGGGAGTCAGCACATCAGCTTGCGCTGTATTGACTTGATACGGTGTACCCCACCATGTTTGCGGGGAAAACCCCAGGAAGGACTGCACGCTTTGCGCCTGTCCGTGCCAGCCGTTGTTATAGGGGGGGCCATAGCTGGCGATCCCGCCCTGACCGTCCAAATCGCCCAGCACTTCCTGTCCGATGCCAATCGGGTTTTGCAAAGCCACTTGCTGATTGGTGACCGCCGGTCGGAAGGGGGCGCCCCAAATGGCTGCTGCCGCAACGATGAGCACAGTGAGGATGCCCAGACTGACAACGCCCTCTTTGACCATGTCAAAATCCTTCTGGGGAAATTGCAGGGTGTCGCGGCTAAAGCGAATAGGTTTCATGAGTGTCGACCTTCTTTCGTGAGCACGCGCGCCTGATAGGGAGGAACGACGCCTTTACTGCGCACGGCAATCAGATGCCAGCCCACCAAACCGATGAGAATGATTGGCAGCACTGCAATGTGCAAGCCATAAACTTGACCGTTATTCAAAATGTTGAGGAAACCGTCGATCCCGGCGCCGTTAAACGCGTCTTTGCTCTGCACCTGGTTCCACTGAGAAAAGAAGTCGCCCCGTGACAGGTACCCGGTGAACGCTTCAATGACCGAAATGCCAAAGGACACCGCGCCGATCACCCAAGTCAAGGCGCGACCTTCCCGCCAGGACCCCATGAAAAACTGTCCTACCAGATGCATGGTCATAAAGAAGAAGAAAGCCTGTACGCTCCAGAAGTGCACGCCGCGCAGGAGGGATCCTGCTGCGGAGTCTTGATACCATGTGGGGCCATAGGCGGACATGATGATGCCGGAAGCGATACAGATGACCAGACTGCTTAACGTAAATACGCCGAAACTGTATACGAGAGACGAGACGTAGACGGGTTGCTCTGAAGGGAGCAGGTGGTCCCACGTCAGTTTTTCGGAAACGCGTTGGCGCATTGACTGCGTCCAGTTCATTGGTGATCACCTCGGTTGCCGTGTGGATACTTCAGAATGGCGAAGCCGATAAACGCGATAAGCCATAAAAATCCAGCGTAATAGTTAGGCCATGCGTTTGCCATGTTTACCATGATGCTCACTCCTTTTCAGTCACTGATGACATAGTATCCTGACGCGGAAAGTGCCAACAGAGCGAAACGGACTATGTAGACTTCCCCCAAACAGGGGATATCGGACTAGTTCAATCAGACTAGCCCGGTCAGGCGACGTTGGCAAAAATGGACTAATTCGTTTGCGTCTATCTGCCCGAAGCGACAACATTCATAGTGGGGATGAGTATCAGCGAAACAGGGAGTTGAAACAGGATGGATAAGAAAAATGGACGCAATAAGATAGTGATTGTTGGCGGAGTTGCGGTCGGCGCCGGCGCCGCCGCCAAAATCCGGCGAATGGACGAATCGGCGGATATCATCGTCATCGAGCGAGGGCCGCATGTCTCCTTTGCAAATTGCGGGCTGCCATACTACCTGGGCGACGTCATTTCAAGGAGAGAGGCGCTTTTGTTGCATACGCCCGCGTCACTCCATGCACGTTTTCAGATTGACGTGCGTACCCGCCAGGAGGTCGTGGGCATTGATCGCAAAAATAAAGAAGTCATGATTGACAATCTGGAGGAGGGAACCAGTTACAGGGAGTCCTATGATAAGTTGGTGCTCGCCATGGGCGCCCAACCGGTTATGCCGCGATTGCCCGGTATTCAACTGCCGGGGATATTTCAACTGCGGACTGTACCAGATGTGGATGCCATGAAAGCGTGGATCTCTTCCAACAGAGTCAAGCATGTCGCGGTGATCGGGGCTGGATTTATCGGGATTGAAACAGTTGAAAACCTCACGACCCTGGGTCTTTCCGTCACATTGATCGAAAAGGCGCCACAAGTGTTGCCGCCGTTTGACGAGGAAATGACTGCTCATGTGAGACAGGAATTGACCCGTCTGCACGTGAACACGGCGCTTGGCGACGGGATTTCCGAATTTCGGGGCGTGGGCAGAGCGACAGAAGTGGTGCTTGAGAGTGGCAGAGTCATTAAAGCGGACATGTTCATTTTGGGACTGGGCGTCCGGCCCAATTCCACATTGGCGCAGGAGGCAGGTCTGGAACTGGGAATGGCGGGAGCTGTAAAAGTAAACGAATATTTGCAGACGAGCGACCCTGACATTTATGCGGCAGGCGATGTCGCAGAAGTGTCACATCGAGTCAATGGACGCCAACGTTTTATCCCTTTGGCGGGTGCGGCAAACAAACAGGCTCGCATCATCGGAGAAAATATCTGTGGCGCTCGTGTGAAATTCGAGGGAACGCTGGGAACCGCGATTGTAAAGCTGGGGGAAACAACGCTTGCGATGACGGGATTAACAGAAAAAGCGGCCAAAGCCGATGGGATTTCCTATGTCGTATCGTACAACACGGCCGGACATCATGCCGGTTATTACCCTGGGGCCACCGATCTGACCGTGAAGCTGCTCGTAGAACCTCTGACCGAACTGGTTCTGGGCGCGCAAATTTCAGGGAAGCTGGGCGTAGACAAACGAATTGACGTTTTTGCCACCGCGATTGCCAGTCGCCTCACTCTTGATGACCTGACGGGACTGGATCTGGCTTATGCACCCTCTTTTTCATCAGCGAAAGATCCCGTGATTATGGCGGCGATGGTTGCCCAACATGTTGTCAGGGGAGAAGTGCGCACTGTGCGTACGATGGATGACATTCGTCGACTCAATGCGCTCATTCTTGATGTGAGGACGGAAGGAGAGGCAGCCAAACGCGCACTGCCCGGCGCTGTCAACATTCCTCTGGATCAGTTGCGCGAGCGGGCGCATGAACTCGACAAAAATATCACGTGGGTAGTGTATTGCCGCAGTGGTCAAAGAAGTTATTATGCATACCAGATCCTTTCGGGATTGGGATTCAACTCGGTCTACAATCTTGAAGGCGGGATGATTGTCCAGGAAATGATACAACAAGTGGAAGACTTCACTAATATCGGGGCAGTTGTCTTCTGAAATCTCTTGGGAAAAAGAATGCTCACACAGAAATAGTCTTGACCAAAGGGTGCGCCACCTCGATAATGGAACTGTTGGCCTAGGATCGTTATCGAGGGGCGGAACTTATCATGGCAACGATTTTAGTCATTGGGGGCAATTTTGCCGGTCTCACAAGTGCTCTGGAAATCAGGCGCAGACTAAAAAATCAGGATCACCGCGTCGTGGTCATATCGAATCGCGAGGACTTTCTGTTTGTTCCGTCGCTCATTTGGATTCCCTTTCGCGAACGGGAAATGGAAGACATCTCACTTCCGCTGCGGCCGATTCTCGAGACTCACGGGGTCGAATTTCTGTTGGCGACGGCTACGAAGATTCTGGCGGAAGAGAGTAAGGTTGAGACCACTTCGGGAACATACGAATACGACTATCTGGTGATTGCCACGGGTCCTTCGCTGGATTATTCTCTCCCTGGGCTGGGCCCCAAAACGGGATATACCCAGTGCGTCTGTACGCCCAATGACGCTCTGGCGATCAGGGATCGGTTCGATCAGTTCGTGGAACATCCGGGGCCTGCGGTGATTGGCGCTGCGCCTGGCGCAGGATGTACTGGCGCCGCCTACGAGTTTCTGTTCAACTTCGAATACAATCTGCGCAAACGAGGTGTGCGCGATCGTGTTGAACTGACGTGGATTACACCAGAACCGTTTCTCGGTCACTTTGGGATCGGTGGAATCAAGGGCGCCGCACCGATGTTGCACAAATTTTTCGAGAGCCTTCACATTCGCTACATCGAAAATGCGGACCTTGTAGAAGTCACAAAGGATGAGTTGCGCTTGCGTGACGGCACCACCCTGCCCTTTTCATTCTCCATGATCATGCCGCCGTTTTTGGGACAGGAAGTCGTGCGCAACTCGCCTGGTGTGGGAAACGCAAAGGGTTATGTTCCCGTACACGACACCTACCAACACAAAACATACCCCAACATTTTTGCCGCAGGAATCGCCGTGGATGTGCCTGTGCCATTTGTCACGCCGGTCGCGGTCGGCGTTCCGAAAACGGGATATCCGGCTGATGAGGCGGGGAAAACCGTCGGTGAGAACATCGCCAGACTGGTGAATGACAACGTGGATCTGAAGAGTCGGCCGTTTGCCAAAATCCCGGGATTGTGTGTCATGGACGCCGGACACAAAGAAGTGATCATTGTGAGTAACCACTTGATGAAACCGCGTGAATTTGCGGCCATCATTCCCAACCCAATTTACGATGAAGGCAAGCGACTGTTTGAGAAGTATTTCCTCTGGAAAACCAAACACGGATACTCCTATCTTCCGTGAAAACAGTGTGCGGATCTTCTGAGAGTGATCTGCGGAACAGGCAAGGGGAGGAAATCAACATGCCGAGTGACATTCACTCACATACCAATGACGCTGGTTTTTTCGAAATTCGCATGGAGTCCATTGGCGGTTTGGGCGCCAATTTGGCCGGCAAGATGCTGGCGGAGGCGGGCGTTCTCAAGCTTGGATTCAACGGTTCCAATTTTTCGTCGTACGGTTCGGAGAAAAAAGGAAGTCCCGTGAAAACGTTCGTGCGTTTTGCCGCGGCAGAAACAGAGATCCGCTCATCCTCGCCGATTGAGGAACCTCACGTGGTCGCGGTGTTTCACGAGTCTCTGTTGCGCACACAAAACTGCATTGTCGGTCTGGAGAGTCAAGGGGTTCTGATTGTCAACACGGCAAAGTCGCCGGATGATATTCGAATGTTGACAGGGCTCAAATCTGGCGTGGTGCTTTGTGTCGACGCCCTGCAGATCGCGCTGGAGGAAAAATCCCGCGTCAATACCGCGATGTTGGGCGCGATGTGCCGCATCATCGATTTTTTGGATCCTGAAGCGGTCAAAACGGTAATCAGCGAGACGCTGGGAAGAAAATATCCGGCTCTTGCAGCCGCCAACCTGCGCACGTTTGACCGCGGATTTCGCGAGGGAAGCATTTCCCTGTATCCGGCGGAGACCAACGGTGACGTTTATGAACCGTTCGTTCATCCCATTCCCGACCTGGGGTATGACTCGCAGGCGCTTGGCGGAGCGATCATCAATCCGGGCAACTCGATCACGCGGGATCTGAGCGCGTCACGTCAGGGATTCTTGCCCGCGTTTTCGCAAGAGGCGTGTATCCACTGTGCGGCCTGCGATGAGGTCTGCCCTGATATGTGCTTTGTGTGGAACGCCAAACAAGACTCGCGCGGCCGTACGTTTCAATATCTGCAGGGGATTGACTATCAGTACTGCAAGGGCTGTTTAAGGTGCATACAGGCATGTCCGACCGATGCGCTTACGACCATTCGCGAGACTGACACGTACGCAACCGATCATCGTGTAAGACACCAGTAGGCGCATCAGTGCGCTTTGGTTCAGGAAGGAGACGAGCGGCATGGCCTTGCAGGAACACCATCCAAGACCTGCGCAAGATATGAGGAAACCGCAGTTTGAACAGACCACCGACTTTCGTTCCGGGAATGAAATGGCGGCAAAGGCTGCGGCGCAGATCAACTATCATCTCATGGGGTATTTCCCCATTACGCCGTCAACCGAGATCGCCGAGTATCTCGATGAAATGAAAGCCAATGGTGAACATGACATGGTCATGATCCCCGCTGATGGCGAGCACGGATCGGCGGGTATCTGTTACGGAGCTGCTGCGGCGGGAGGCCGGGTGTTTAATGCTACGTCCGCCCAGGGGTTTCTTTACATGATAGAGCAACTTCCGGTACAGTCTGGAACGCGGTTCCCGATGATTTTGAACCTCGTCACCCGTGCTGTGTCGGGACCGCTCGATATTCGCGGCGACCATTCCGACCTTTACTATGCGTTTAACATCGGATGGCCCATTTTGTTGGCAAAAGATCCGCAGGCGGTGTACGATCTCAATCTGATTGCACTGCGCGTCGCGGAACACGCGGATGTGCGTTTGCCCGTGATCGTGGCGTCCGATGGGTTCTTTACGTCTCATCAAAAACGTCGCGTCCAATTTTTTTCCGACTCCAAGGCCGTTGCGCACTTTGTCGGCGAAACGCCTGTCGCACCCATTGATGCGCTTGATCTCGAACATGTCGTTACCATCGGGCCTTATATGAATGATCCAGACTTGATCAACACACGCTATTTGCAATCGCAGGCCATGTACCGTGCGCAGGATGTGTTTCAATCGGTCGCCAGGGAATACCAGGCGCAGAGCGGCCGCAGCTACGATTTGCTGTCCGCCTATCGCATGGACGATGCGGAGATTGTCGTGGTGCTCCTGAATTCCGCTGCGGATACGGCCAAAGACGCGGCTGACCATCTGCGTGACAAGGGGATCAAGGCGGGTGTTCTCTCACCTGTCATGATTCGCCCCTTCCCCAAGGCCGCAATCGTGTCTGCACTGCGTACGGCCAAGGTTGTCCTCGTTGGGGAACGCGCCGATTCTTATGGCGGACACGGCGCCAATGTGAGTCACGAAATCAAGGCGGCCCTACAGGAAGCACACGCGCCAGTCAAAGTGATCACGCGCATTTACGGACTCGGCGGACGGGATTTTTATCCGGACGATGCGGAGGCGTTTTTCGAACTGTGCCTTGATGCGTTTGTTGGTAAGGATGTGCCAATGTTTGACTACTATGGTCATACGGCAGGCAAACCGGAACTGGCGCCACAGGAGCGCACAACAGCGCTGTCGAAGGAACAGACGAGCGGATTTGTGCAGGTCAGCCAAGATCCGGGAACCCGTCAGTTGTCGGTGAAGGTTCCCACATTGCGGGCGCTGACCGCGAAGGCAAACCGCATCGCTCCCGGCCATGGAGCGTGTCCGGGTTGCGGCATCTTTCCGGGCGTCAATACGTTTCTCAAAGGAATCGAAGGAAACGTCATTGTTTTGTATCAAACGGGGTGCGCCATGGTCACGACCACAGGGTATCCGGTGTCCTCGCACCGCGTCACCTATATCCACAACCTGTTTCAAAATGGCGCCGCAACATTGTCAGGCGTTGTGGAGATGTTTGCGGAACGCAAACGGCGCGGCGAGATTCACTATGATGATGACGTGACGTTTCTGATGGTTACCGGTGACGGCGGCATGGACATCGGTATGGGGTCTGCGATTGGCACGGCATTGCGCGGGCATAAAATGATCATTCTCGAATACGACAACGAAGGCTACATGAATACTGGTTCGCAGATGTCCTATTCAACACCGCTCGGTCACCAGACATCGACTTCGGGAGTCGGGAAACAGGAACAGGGCAAGTCGTTTCATCACAAAGATACGCCGCAAATCATGGCTGCCACCAATATCCCGTATGTGTTTACGGGAACGGAAGCGCATGCCCAGGATTTGATTAAAAAGGCGGCCAAGGCGCAATGGTACGCGACCCATGAGGGCTTGGCGTATGGCAAGATTCTCATTGCCTGCCCTCTCAACTGGAAGGCGGCCGATGAAGCGGGTCATGAGATTGTGGGCGCGGCGGTGGACAGCTGCTTCTTCCCTCTCTATGAGGTCGAGCACGGCATCACAACCATCACGTACAATCCCGAGGAAAAAGGAAAACGCGTTCCCGTCTCCGACTGGTTGAAGACCATGGGTAAAGCGAAGCACCTTCTGCGACCGGATAACCATGAACTTCTGAAAGAGTTCGAAGACGAAGTGCAGCGGCGTTGGCTGCGTTTGACGGAGAAACACGCCAATCCGCATCTCTAGGAAAGGCATGGGAATCGTGAAATCCGAGTTTGCCCACGATGAATATCCATCGTGGGCATTTCGTTACGGTTTCAAGCGAAATTCAACTCTTCTTGTTTACGGTAGATTTTGATGGCGCTGCGCGCCACCAACAACCGGGAAGAAAATACGCCTGCGGCGGTTTTCCGGGTAGAGAGTAGAGCGACATTTGCATCCTGCGTCCTGAGTCGCTCTCATAATGTTCTCGGGATATGCGGCGCCAACGCGCATGCTGCTCCGGACATCGGTTCGCCCGCATAGCGGGTCAAACAAAACTGGGGGGACGAAGCATGAAACGAGCAATGAACATAGCGCGGATCGGTGCGGCATTGGCCCTGTCGGCGATAGTCGCGCTTCCGGTACTGCAGAGCGGCGCATTCGCTGCCACTGCCAAACATAAGGCGCACGCGAAACAGGCGCCTGCGATTGTGCAGAGTATCGTACACAGTCCGCAACTGGCAGCATTTTTGCACGTGAAGCCGCAGGTCTTAAGCATCGACCTGCGTCACCACAAGACGCTCTTGGATCTGGCGGCGGCGGCCAAGATCACCCGTCCGCGCCTGCTCGGTGAACTGGAAGCGCTGGTGCGCGACCGGGCCGCCGTGGAAATCCGCTCCAAGCATCTCACCGCGTCCAAGGCAGCCGCGCTGGAGAAAAAAGTGGATGCGTCGTTGCCTGTGTGGATGGCCGATCCGTATCTTGACCGTCACCGCGGCGGAGCGCTTTCAGGAGGGCTTCTTAAAGAGGTGGCGAAGCTGACCCGCCTGAGCGCCAAGGAAGTGAAGTCCAAATTGCGCAGCGGTGAATCCATTGTCAGGATGGCGGCTGCCGCGCATGTCAGTGAACCTGTGCTCGTGAAGGATCTCGTGGCTTATCGGACTGCGAATGAAAAACATAAAGTCAGTGCGCAAATCCTCCAGAAAGAAGTCGTTCATCTGATCAACGAACGTTGATGGAGGGGCAGTGACGCAGGCGGCGGAGTTTTGGGACAGACCGCCTTGCCGCTGCGAGGCATCATCAGGGAATGACAAAGGCGCTGCAAGATTTTTCGCAGATACAAGGCGCGCTCGGGGAGGAGATATATATTGTGTCCGTCGCGAGTTTAGCGACAGCGGCATGCATGATCCGTCCTGACAGGCAGGGACCACCGTATTTCCGGGATAGACATTCATGGCGCTTCGCGGCACCAACAACCGGGAAGAAAATGCGCCTGCGGCGATTTTTCGGGATAGACTTTCATGCTGCTTCGCAGCACCAACAACCGGGAAGAAAATACGCCTGCGGCGATCTTCCGGGTAGAGAGTCTTTGCACTTCTTTCGAGTCAGGAAATATGTTTCTGTACATAGACCCAACCATCGTTCCTGCCGAGGACTCGTATGCGGAGAGCGACAGCCTTTCCTTCGATCGGCTTCTCGTGACCCGGCAAAATCACAGCCAGGCGCCCATCTGCACGCGCCCCCTTGACACGCCCCTTCCCGACGACGTGTTTACCCTTGCGGATGAAATCAACAAGGACCAAATCGCCCGTTCCAACAGTCTTGGAAGCCTTGCTTCGGCTTCGATGGGAAATCGGGAATCCGCAATTATTTGTTTTGCACATCTTGCGGCTTCCCCGCCCCTTCGCACTCCAAACCTGTACGTAGGAGGGCAAAGAAGTAAAAACTTCCGGCGTGCTTGCGCCGATGCACAACGCATCCTAGTAGTGCTCCTTCGGCAGTTCGTGCGCAATCCGCTGCATCTTGGTTCGCGCACCCGTTCTGCACTCCACAGGCAACCCCGTCTCTTTCAGCCTCTTCAAGAGCCGCCAGCGCGTGGCGTTCATCATCGCCGCATCCCTGAGCGGCTTTTTCGCCTGCTCCTGGATGTGAGGAAATCCGTATTCCTCCGCCGTTTGCGTTCCTTTTTCCTGATTGCATTCGTGGCAGGCGAGCGCCAAATTCGACACCCGATCAGATCTGTTTCTGTTCCTTGAGAACTTCCAGCACAGCCTGGACTTTTCGGTCTGCGAAATACCTTTTCCTGGTTGTCAACCTACCTTAGCAGCTCCTTTTTTCGTGTCTAGGTTTGTAGCCCCATTTATAAACGGTCCCTATTACAGTACATGTGCTCCCACAGTTCCAAACGACGATTGCGACGGTTGCAACGGATGCGGCTATGTCGGTTGTGCGCTGTACGAGACAATTACGAGCAGCTGTCTCAGCCCATATAACTGCATCCCCATCTGACAGGAGAAAGAGATAACGATAGGGTGGCTCTACGCTACCCTATCGTTCATCGATTTTATTTAGTGAACGGAATCCATCGAGACGGAAGAGGAATGGACGTGACATACTTAACACCAGAACGCTTCACTTCTTTCAGAAACAGGCGATCATGCCATAGGACAATGGGTCCTCCAGCATAGTTGTCGGGAGCGAATAAGTGTACCATTTTCCCAGCGCGAAGATTGTACACCGATACAGATACCAAGAGTTTCTCAGGATATACCAGCGTACTCCAATTGACGCAGTATCCATTAGACAGATCATATTGTGACAGGATATCCTCTTGGCTTTTCAGGAGAAGGCGATGTGTAGCCAAATCGTAGATGCGAAGCTCGTATCCGAAATCGCCCGTAGCAGGCTGACGACCAGTCGGGAACCCCACCAGGAGAGCCAGGTAATCTCCAGTCTGTTCCCATTGATCGATCCGTTTCCAACCAGAACTTCGGATCGTATCGAGCAGAACCCGATGTCCATCACGAACATAGAAAAGTCGCAACAGTTTATCGGTCACTGCGCTTGGGTCGAGGAGTATGTCGCCCGCCGTGGTTTGGATCTCATGTGCATTTTTCTTAATCGGATGATACGAAGCTATTCGTGTTGGCGGCATTGAAGAAAATGTGTGCTGACGCGCCATGGATGCAGTCATGGCGATGTCCGTAACCGGAATCCTGTTCGATCCCGTCGCTCTGACATGCGCGAACATGCCACCGTTTATCAAAAGAGACGTTCCCGTTAGTATAGCCCCTAAAGACACCGAGAACAGTCGTTTCAACTTTGCCACCCCCTCGGGGAACAATTCTTCCCGAATCTATGGCCGCCTGCATGGTATACCGTTGCGGATAACGAACCGACGATGCTCTACTTAATGCGTCGGATACCTGGCGAGCACATGATGGCCATACAGAAATACGATGCTGCGCCCCTCCATTTCGACGCTCGGCCATCTGGAGTTATTGGGGAATTGCTTATACGCCGGAAGACGCACGGAAACCGTTTTGCCCGTTGCCAAAAGCGATATGTCGGCGAACGCCCGCATCGCTCTCCCTACGGGTGAAGGTTCTTCCACCACCGCCACGAAATACCCAGGCAGCACCCAAGTTCGCGTAAACACGCCCCCGCCCCCAGGAGTATAAGTTGTCAATTCGGCCAGCGTTGCTTGGTCTGGATGTAGGAGATTTGCATCGTACATGGTCGCAAACATTTGGGCAGCATTTGTAGGGTCATTGTACACGCGCACAAGAACATAAGAACTGCTGACGGAAAGTGACCAAATGGTCTGAATTGTACGCAAGCCGTACCGGGACACAATGACGACGGGCACTTCGCCAATCAGATGCGCATGAGCCGACAAATTTCGTGTGGCATCCGGCATGGGAGTGAAATACAGTTTCCACTGAGATCCAAGATACGTCGGAAGCTGGTTCGGATATCGGGATGGTTTGACGGGCATTGGCATCACCCACACGATCCCCCCTTTAACCGGCACATACTGAAACAGTTGCAGGTCTGCCGAACGAGACACTGGCAGACGATACGACACACCGCGAATTTTGACCACAGGCAGTGCATGCGCACTTGTGGAGTTCTTGTCAGCGTGTGCGAGGTTTGGCGTTGCAACCGGTTGATTCGAGCCACGACCAGTCGC
The DNA here is from genome assembly GCA_021846285.1 of Bacillota bacterium. Classification (GTDB taxonomy): domain Bacteria; phylum Bacillota; class Bacilli; order Alicyclobacillales; family SLC66; genus JAKADD01. The sequence continues at coordinate 4,516 of JAJZCB010000033.1, read as the reverse complement.
CTGACTGGCTTCCGATTGACAACCAACCAGAAACACGATGGACAGACTCGCCATCACACCGCGTATGACAGAACTTGTTCCCAGTTTCATAGTTGTTCACTCCCCCTTTCAAGCGTGATTACACGTCGCCAGCAGGTTATCACCCGCAGCAATCGAGTCGGATTCGTTCTCCTGACACTCATTCTACGCCGCGGCATTACCTCGTCACGTTTGGACACGCAATTAGAAACCAGGCACCATGTTTAGTTTCTGATCGTCAATGTCCACTGAACCATGCAACTATGGATCCACACATTGATTAGACGATACAAGTGGTTGACCGGTTTCGCCCGCATGAAAAATTATCTGCCGAATGTCTTTGACGGTCGAGTGCCACGGTAGGTCATTTCACCTCTTCACTAGATTTCAAGTAGTAAAGATTCGAAAATTGCAAACGGTAGTAGAACGACATTTGCGTTACACGTCTTAGGCCGCTGCCGTAATGACATCACGATGTGCGGCGTACGGCGCTAACGTGGATATCGCTCCTTACTGGTTCGCCCGTATAGCGGGTCAAACAAGATGGAGGGACGAAGCATGAAACGAGCAATGAACATAGCGCGGATCGGTGCGGCATTGGCCCTGACGGCGATCGTCGCGCTTCCCGTAATGCAGAGCGGCGCATTCGCCGCCACTGCCAAACCTAAGGCGCACCCGAAACAGGCGCCTGCGATTGTGCAAAGTGTCATACACAGCCCGCAAATGGCAGCATTTTTGCATGTAAAACCGCAGGTTTTGAGCATCGACCTGCGTCATCACAAGACGTTGCTGGATCTGGCGCTGGCGGCCAAGATCTCGCGGCCGCGACTGCTCAGTGAACTGGAAGCGCTGGTGCGTGATCGGGCGGCCGTGGAGATCAAGGGCAAGCATCTCACGGCGGCCAAGGCTGCTGCGCTGGAGAAAAGAGTGGACGCATCGTTGCCGGTATGGATGGCAGATCCGAATCTCAGCCGTCATCGCACTACGGCGCTCTCTGGAGGGCTTCTCAAAGAGGTGGCGAAGCTGACCCGCCTGAGCGCCAAGGAAGTGAAATCCAAATTGCGCAGCGGTGAATCCATTGTCAGAATGGCGGCTGCCGCGCATGTCAGTGAACCAGTACTCGTGAAGGATCTCGTGGCTTATCGGACTGCGCATGAAAAACATAAAGTCAGTGCGCAAATCCTCCGGAAAGAAGTCGTTCATCTGATCAACGCACGTTGACAGAGATGCGGCGATGCTGGTTACGGAGTTTTTCGGAATAGCTCTTCACATGGGAATAGCCCTTTATAAACAGAAGGGCTATTCCTTTTGCTCGCATTCCTCCAGCCCGTTCCAACCTACATGTTACTGGGCGTCCTGGCCCTTGTGTCTGTACTTGTAGCGCCGAAGCTGAAACACGGGAATGAGCATTAAGGCGTTCTTCACCTGAACCAGTTTGAGATAGACCACAGGCAGTACAATCAGTGTCAGCAGTGTGCCGCTCAGCATGCCGCCAATGAGCACGACGGCCATGGGCATGCGCTCCGAGACTCCTGCGCCGAGCGGCAAAGCGAGCGGAAGCATGGCGAGCGTGATCGTTCCCGTAGTCATGAGGATCGGTCGCAGGCGCGTACGACCAGCTTCAACCAGCGCTTCCGTCATGTCAATATCACGCTCGCGCGTGGCGCGCTTTGCGTAGTCGATCAGCAGGATCGCGTTTTTTGCCACCAGTCCGGTCAACATGATGATGGCAATGAATGCGTACAGGCTCAAGGGAACTCCGGTGATCAGCAGTCCCAAAAGCGATCCGGTCAGAGCGAGCGGCAGTGTGATGATCACCGCCAGCGGATCCAAAAAACTCTCATAGAGCGCCGCGAGCAACATGTAAATCAACAGGATGGAGAGCTTGAGCGCACTTCCGAGCGGTCCGAACGCGCGTGACTTCTGTTGAATCGCGCCATTGAACTGGTAGGAGAAGCCGGCCGGCACGGACATTTTGGCCAGGGCCGTCTTGGTTTCCTGCGCGATCACTCCCAGTGGTTGCCCGCCAGTATTCGCCGTGATCTGTACCGACAACTCGCGATTGTACTCCTGCTCTTTGGCTGGAGACGCGGTGAGCGATAGGGCGGCCACCTGGCCGAGGGTGACAGGCGCGCCTCCGGAGGTCGCGATGGGCAGATTCAGCAACTGTTGCAAAGAGAGTCCCTGACCGCCAACGGCCGATGTTGGTTGGGCGGACTGCGTTGACGGTGCGGGTGGCACGGCCGGTATGGACGCCGCGGACTGCGTGGACACCTGCAAAACGATAGGTTCGGAGACCGTGTTTGGATTGGGCCGATATTGCGATGCGGCGGTGCCCTGAAGCAGCGAATGAATGGCCGTTCCGACTGCGCGACCACTGAGCGAATAGGCCGCGACCGCTTGCGGATTGACCTGCAGGGACAGGGTTGGCTGTGTGCTTTGCGCGGTGCTCACCGGGTTCGTGATGCCTGGAATCTTCTGCAATGCAAGGATGACTTGGTCAGACAGTGTCTGCAGCGTGCTCATGGACGGACCGCGCAACACGACGGACAGCGCTCCGCCGCCCCCACCGCCGCCGCTCAGCAGCGCGTTGGGAGCGCTGGTCTGGATTTTGAGGCCGGGGATCTGCAGGGCGACATTGTCCACCAGAGACGCGAGTGCAGCAGCCGTCAGCGCTGTGTGGGAACTCAGATCGACGGTCAGGCGGCCGATATTTTGCGCCGTCAGGGATCCGTTGCCAAACCCGGTCGTCGAGAAGACATCCTTAACGCCAGGGATACGCTGGATTCGCGCGGCCAAAGCGTCAACGGCCGAACCTGTCGTATTGATGCTGGCGCCCACTGGCATCTGCGCGTTTACAAACAGTACAGAGGAATTCTGCTTGGGCGTATAGGTGGTGGGAACCCATCCTGCGCGCACCGCAGTCAGGTCAAAGGCGACGGCTGCCAGGACCACGGCTGCGATCAACAGGGTGTTGCGGAGCGCGTACCGAAGTGTGCGTTCGTAGGTGTCGCGCAATCGCTCGAAGCGGGCGTCCCACCACCGGACGAAGCGGCCCCGCTGTTCGCAAGCGCCTCTTTTCCAGACGAAATGGGCGGCGAGCAGCGGAGTGAGCGTAAACGAGACGAACAATGAAAACAGCGATGCGAATACGATGGTGAGGCCAAATTCACGAAACAGTTGTCCAATGGTGCCTTGCATGAATGCGACGGGAGCGTAGACCACGACATCCGTGAGAGTGATGGCGACTGCGGCCCCCGCGATCTCCATGCGGCCCTGGTAGGCCGCGTCCGAAGCGCCGAGACCGTTGGCGCGTCGGCGTGTGATGCTTTCCAGGACGACGATCGCGTCGTCGACAAGAATCCCGATCAGAAGGCCGAGCGCAAGCAGGCTGATCATGTCGATGGAAAAGCCGACGGCGTACATGGCGAGAAACGTGGCGCACAGCGTCGTCGGAATGGTGAGCAGCACGACGAAAGTCATGCGCAGGCGATGCAACCAGATCAGGATCATGATGCCCGCAGCCAAAATTCCCAAAAACAGATCACCCTGTGTGGCGGTCATCGCCTGGCGCGTGTAGGTCGTGACGTCGCCCGTGATGACGAGGTGGGCGTCTTTTGGCAGGGAACTCTGCAGCCGGGCGATTGCGTTGCGCACGTTTTGTGCGGTTTGCAGTGTGTTGGCGTTGGATTGTACGCTGATCACAAAACCGATCGCTGTCTTGCCGCTCAGGTGGCTGAGTGTGGTGACGGGGGGATAGCCCTGAGCAATCGCGCCGAGGTCAGCAAGCGGGATCATTCGACCGTGTGCGGTAATCTCCATCTGTCCAAGTTGGGCAAGGCTCCCCGCCTGACCCGTCACCTGCACCGGATTCGTCTGGCTGCCCTGCTGCACAGCGCCGCCGGGAGCGGCGCTGTTTTGCGTTGCGATCGCAGATTTCACCTGCGCCAGCGTGAGACCGTACTGCTCCATGCTGGCGGCCTGCAGGGTAACATTCACCTGCAGGGGGCGACCGCCGATCATGTTCACCGCGGCGACGCCAGGTACGGTCGACAGCGCGGGAGCGACCGTCTGACTGGCGAGGTTGTACATGGTGGACTGGTTCTGCGATCCGTAAAGGGCGACGCTCATGACGGGCAGCGCATTTGGATCGGCCTTCAGGATGACAGGAGGCAGTGATCCCGCAGGCAGGGATGCGGCCATCTGATTGACGACATTGGCGACCTGGACAGCTTCCTGATTGACATCCGTGCCGCCTGGGAAACGCAGTCCGATGCGTCCATTGCCAGTGCGGGCGGTGCCCGTCATGGTCACAATGCCGCCCACTTTGGTCAGGGCGTTCTCCACAGGGTCGAGCATTTGCGTGCGAATCGTGCTCGGACCCGCGCCTGGGTCAGACAGAACGACGGTGATATGGGGGAAATTGACGCTCGGCAATCGCCTGACCGGCAATTGAACATAAGCGGCGACGCCCAGTATCACGATGGCCAGCAGGAAC
>JAJZCB010000032.1 GCA_021846285.1 Bacillota bacterium | reverse complement strand
ATGGAAGGGGCCCCGCCCACGGAAACAATGGGTGAGGCCCCCGCACTGTCCGTTTAGTTCCCGCTCAATTGACTGTCCGCTTGCTTCACTGCATTTTGCATCGTGCTGGCGACTGGTTGACGAAGGTCGAAGACGCCCTGCAACGCATTTTGCACATACTGCAGAATACTCAGATACTGTGGCGACGCCGGCGCCGCATGTTGATATTTCAACTCGGTGAGCGCAGTGGCAAACTGCGGGTGAGACTTCAGATACGCCTTATACGATGGAATGTTCAGCACGCTCTTTTGCACCGGCACATAGCCCGTCATTTCCGACCACTGTATGGTCTGCGCCGCCGCCGTCCACCACTGGATAAATGTCCACGCCGCCGCCTGTTGGGCAGCCGGCGTGCCGGCAAGAATCACCGCATCCCCGCCTCCTGGAGGCACTGCGCGCATCGCATTGGCCGGGAACATGGCGGTGCCCCACTGGAAGCTGTTGCCGACCCCTTTGGCCACCTCGCCCGAATCCCCGATGGAATCGATGTCCATGGCCACCTGGCCGTGAATGAACGCCTGGGTCGTTTCTGTCCAGTACTGAGGTCCTGTCTGCACTTCGGCATAGCCCTGTTTGAGCAGCGTTTGCTCCATGCTGATCACGCGTGTGGCCGCTGGAGTCGCAAACTGGGCCTGAGTAAGATTCTTGGACAAAATGTGGCCCCCGCCGGACCACACCGACGCCTCCCATGGCCACCAGTCGACGAGAGGTTCAAACCCATACACTTTACTATGGCCCGATCCGTGTGTGAGTTTCTTCGCGTCCACCATCACCTGCGCCCAGGTGGCCGGAGGCGTCGCAATGTGCGCCTTGGCGAACATCGTCTTATTGTAGAACATCACCGGTACGCTGCGGTTGAAGGGAACCCCGTAGTACACGCCCTTATACTGTGTGCTCACCAGCATCCCCGTCAGGAAATCCCCCGGCTTGTCCGACTTGCTCGCCATCATCAGATGCGTCAGCGGCAGCAGTCGGCCGGCCGCTGCAAACACGGGCATCGAGTGGACTTCCATCTGCGCCACATCCGGCGCATCGCCTGCGCGAATCGCCGCCAGCAATTTCTGCTGCTCAGGACCGCCCCCGGAATAACTCCCCTGGTATGTCGCCGTGACGTGAATGCCAGGATGAGCGGCGTTGAACCGCGACACCATCAGTTGCACGTCGTTCCCCAGTTGCCCGCCCAATCCATACCAGAAGGAAACTTGCACCGGTGCCTTGGAAGACTTTTGCATAGCCGCTGCGCTGGGCAACTGAACGGCGCCGTCCACGGCCATCAATGTTGTCAACGCCAGCACCACAGCGCTGAATTTCGTTACTCTCTTTGCAAACATCCCGTATGACCTCCCCAAATTCTCATCGTGCCAATGTCAATCAGCCATCCCGACCCTAGCCTTTCACCGCCGAACTGGCGATTCCTCTAACGATGAACCGCTGTCCAAAGATAAAGATCAAAACCACGGGAATGATCGTAAATAGGTCTGCCGCCATCATGAGATTCCATTGCAGGTTGCTCCTGGACTGGCTCCCGAAAAAGTGCTCACATGTTCAATTCAACACGAGTTCGAGGAATCCTTTCTACGTCACCTTACACTGTCATTTATAGTCGATCTTTGCGGTGGGTTCCAGACAGACTATGTTGGATCTTCGTAAATACCACGTAAAGATCCGTGGCGGCGCCATGCACAAAGAATCATGGGGATCCTTGCAGTGATTGCGTCGACCAGCCCCCTGTCGGACAGAATTTCACAGGGTATCCGAATACCCTCTTTATATGCGATACTGTTGATGCTCCGCCGCGCAGCCTGCAAGTCTGATCTCACTGGGAGTGCCCTGCTTCATGAAACGCCTGCTAAGTCCGGTCTTGCCCTCTATCCGCTCTTATCCACGAGAGTCATACGTGTTTATTCTGGCCAGTCTCGTAAACTCCACCGGGAGCGCTTTAATGTGGCCGCTCACAACAATCTACGTCCACAACATATTGCACCGATCCTATGGCGAGGCTGGCCTGGTTCTGCTGTTTCAGTCATCTGCGGGCATTCTTGGTCAACTGGCTGGGGGAGCGCTGTTCCATCGACTGGGGGCCAAACGTCTGATCGTCGGCTCATTGCTGCTCACAGGCCTGGCCCTGTTATGCCTGATTGTCGCCAAGTCGTGGATTCCCTACATATGCGCCATGACTGTCGTCGGTTTTCTTATGTCGATCACGATGCCCGCTGTCAACGCGTTCATTGGCTTTCGTTGGCGTGAGCAGCAGGTGCGTCTGTTTAATGTCGTCTATGTAGCCAACAACATCGGGGTCGCACTTGGAACGTCTCTGGCGGGGTTATTGGCCGCGATTTCTTTCAATCTCACATTTGCCCTTAACGGTCTGTCCACGATTCTGTTTGGCGGTTTTTTCTATGTGTTTCTCAGTCGCACGGATATTGGCGACGCGGATGCCCTGCAGGTGAGTCTGTCTCCGCATAGTGAGGAACTCAGCACCAGGAAGCTGCTGACGCAGTATCATCTCTACCTGTTTGTAGCGCTCGGATTGATGATGATCTGGTTTTCCACGTCTGCCTGGACTTCGAGTGTGGCGCCCTATCTGAACCAGAAAGGCATGAGTCTGACCAGCTACAGTTTTCTTTGGACGATCAACGGCCTGATCATCCTTGTCGGCCAGCCAGTCACGACAGTGCTAAACCGCTTCATCACCAAAAGCCTGAACGCGAGACTGATTGCAAGCGGCCTGCTGTACGCGGCGTGTTTTACCTACATGTTTGCCTTTCACGGTTCTTACGTGTATTTCGTGATCGGCATGGTGCTGGGCACATTTGGCGAAATGCTGATCAACCCCACCGTTCCGGCGCTGATCACGCGCACCACGGGCAGTTCCGCGCCATTCTACCTGGGGGTCGTCGGAGGTTTTGGAAGCCTTGGCCGTCTGGTGGGCCCTGTTTTATTCGGCAATATATTTGATGTATGGGGTCTAACGCCTATCCTGGGAATTACATCTATAACAACCGTGCTGGCGACTGTGCTGTTCATGATCAACGGCGCGCAGCAGGTACGCCATAAACGGGCAGTGAACACCGTCATAGCGGGCGCATCCACGATCGACGGTGTTTAAGATCGTTTTCCGGACACTGAAGGAGATATCCCCGCTACCCCGAAAATAATGATGGCCCCTGCTGGTCGGAGTCATATATTGTGCCCCTGCTCAGACACCGCTGTCGCTAAACTCGCGACGGGCACAATATATGACTCCTCCCGGAGCGGGCTTCGCACCAGTGAAAAACTCGCGGCGCCTTTTCATCCTGCTGATGGTGCCGCGCGCGGCATGGTCGTCTATCCCGGAAAATACCTTCCCTGCCCGCCGGGATCGTATACTGTGCCGCTGCTCAAACACGGCTGCGCCGAACTCGCCTCGGCACAGTATACGATCCCAGCCAAGCGGGTTTTTCATCAATTGATGGTGCTGCGAAGCAGCATGGATGTCTATCCCCACTGCGCCGCTGCACTCTGTTTCTCCCCCGGCAGAATATTGGGCCATTGACCTCATACATTGTAAAGAACTCTTGGTGAACATCTACCGCGTAGCCGAAGACTTGGCCCAGCACAGTCCTGCAATCATCATGTCGTAATTTTCAAGACTAAGCCAGGGGGCAAGAGCGTTGCACGATCATCTCCGTGAACGCGCCATTTTGATTGGCGAATACATAGTGTCATCGGGCGCTACGATACGAGAAACAGGCCGCCATTTTGGCGTGTCAAAGAACACGGTTTTTCGCGACGTCAAAGAGCGCCTGCCCGACATCGACTTCCAACTGGCCAGGCAGGCGCAGGCTATTCTGGTAGAGCATAAGGCTGTACGGCACATTAGAGGCGGTGAAGCGACCAAAAAACGATACGAACGGGAGTTTGGCGCGCGCGACCCGGTGCAAAACGCGCAGTAATCGCTCACACGGCGGCGTCAGCCCACCATTCGCACAACGAAACCAGAGTCGCCACACCAAACCCGGTCGCGCCAACCCCCGATGCGCTCGGTTTCTCCACGTAGGCCAGTCCCGCGATGTCAATGTGCGCATGCGGCGTCTCTCTCGCAAAATGACAGACGAAGAGTCCGGCCGTAATGGTTCCGGCAGGTCGTCCAGCGCTGTTTTTCAGATCAGCGACCGCACTTCTGTTCATGTCCATAAAGTCGTCATCGTCCGGCAACAGCCACAGCCCCTCGCCGACGCGCCCGCCCGCCTCTTTGACCGCTGCGGCAAACTCCTCGTGATGCGACACCACACTGGCTTTGACTCCGCCGAGCACGACCGTGTTCGCCCCTGTCAGGGTCGCGACGTCGACGATCCGGGCTGCGCCGCGCTCTCTCGCGAGCGTAAGGCCATCCCCGAGCACCAGGCGTCCTTCCGCATCGGTCGACACAATCTCCACGGTCGTTCCATCAAGCATCGTGATCACGTCGCCCGGTCGAAAAGCTTCGCCATCCGGCAGGTTTTCTGCCAGCGGCAATACGGCCATCACGTTGGCCGCGATTTCCAGTTCAGCGACCGTGCGCAAGGCGGCGGCAACAGCCGCCGATCCACCCATGTCGGCCTTCATGTTGCCCATTCCCTGGGCCGGCTTGATGGACAGCCCGCCGCTGTCAAACGTGATCCCCTTTCCGACCAAGGCAAGAAATGGCGCATCGCCGGCGCCCTGGTAACGTCCGATCAACACGCAGGGCGGATGACTGCTGCCGCTGCCGACCGCGAGCATGCCGCCCGCCTCCATCGCCCTGAGTTGCTCCAGGTCGATCTGCTCCCACTTTATTGTCGCCGGCGCCCCCTCGCGAAACTGGGCGGCCAGCGCCAGCGGAGGCTTCAAGTTTGACGGTCGATTCACCCAATCGCGCGCGAGTGAACGCCCACGCCCGATCTCCTGCCAAAACGACATCCGACCCGCAACTTGATCGCCTGCCGCGACGACAACCCGCATGGACTTCTCCGCCTGGTCGCCACTCTTTAGCGTGTATCGATACAGCCCCGCTTCCAGCCCGAGAACTGCGTCCGCCGCTTCATCCGCGCTAAGCCCGTGCAGCCATAGGCCTACGCCGTCAAATCCATTTCGCCCAGCGAGGCGGGCCGCATCGGCCCACGCTTTCTGCGCTTTCCCCCGGGATGCTCCAGGGCGGATGCCGATGAGTTGAACGCCATCGCTCAGCCGCACCACCACGGGCGTCTCGGAGTCTGGCATAGCAAAGGCAGACTCGCTCCAGGCCATGAGCATCCCCGGCACATGTCGCACGTCTGTGATCCACACCGCAGCTTCAGACCGCGCTCCACTCCCTGTTTCCCACGCAATGTTGCTTGGCAACAAACATCCCTCCGTCTTGTGCGCAAACGCATTTAGTCTCACTCATATTCTGAGGAGATCTCTCCGTGATCTGAGCCAGTCCCACTCGCGCCTGAGACGATCTCACTCGTACTTGATGCGCGGATCCACTACCCCGTACAAAAGGTCCGCCAAAAGGTTCCCCAGTATCGTGAGCACGCCGACGAGTGTCACGATTCCGAGCAACACTGGGTAGTCGCGATTTTGCGCGGCATTCCAGAACAGAAGTCCCATCCCGGGATAATTGAAAATCATTTCCACAATCAGCGCCCCGCTAAAAAGCGCGGGCAGCGACATGCCCGCCAACGTGATCAACGGCAAGAGCGAATTCTTGAGCGCATGGCGAATAAGCACCCACCACTCGGACAAGCCTTTTGCACGCGCCGTCCGGATATAGTCCTGCACCAGCGTTTCGGTCATGGATGACCGAACGTAGCGACTCCATCCCGGAATCGTGCCCAGAATCAACACCGCGGACGGCAGCACCATGTGGCGAATGTAACTGATCGCCGGCGGATGCAACTCGAGTGGATTGGCTATTCCTCCAGTTGGAAGCCAGTTCAACCAAACCGCGAACACCGACACCAGGACCATCCCCAGCCAGAAGGTGGGCATCGCGTACAGAAAATACACAACGGCCGTCACGACATGATCTCCGGCCTGCCCGCGTCGCACCGCCTGAAACACACCGAGCGCGATCGAAAGGAGATGCGAGATCGTAATGGCCGTCACGACAAGAAGGAGCGTGCGCGGAAGATTCAGCGCGATGAGACTCATCACAGTCTGGTGATACGAGTACGCGTATCCCAGATTGCCGTGCAAGAGGTTCCATATCCACAGCCCATATTGCACGTACAGGGGCTTGTCCAGCCCCAGGGACCGATTGATCTGCGCGATTAACTGCGGCGTCGCGCGGTCGCCCAACATGACGACAGCGGGTCCTCCAGGCACAATGTGCATCAGCAAGAAACTGATGACAGTGATCCCGATCAAGGTCGGCACGGCCTGCAGCACGCGGTTCAGCACATAACGCAACACCGATTTACGCCTCCTAGCGCGGAACGGAAAGACGCGCATCAAACGCGGTGCGCAAGGCGTCCCCGACAAAGTTTATACCCAAGACTGTAAGCAGAACGGCCACTCCGGGAGGATATATCAGCCACCACGAGTTCTGCGAAAGGTACGGCATTGCGTCGGAGAGCATCGCCCCCCAATTCGGCGCGGGAGGGGGGAGCCCCATACCAAGAAAACTCAACCCCGCGATAGCCAGCACCGCATCGCCCACCATGAAGGTTGTCGCCACAACGATCGTGCCCAGCGCATTGGGCAGCAAATGCTTGAAAAGAATCTGCCTGTTCGTCGCGCCGATCGTTCGGGCCGCCTCCGCGTAGACGGTATTTTTCAGGGCCAGGATCTCACCGCGCACCAAACGGCTGACACCGTGCCACGAGATAAACGCAATGAGCAACACCAGAAGTCCGGCGCTAGGGCGTACGACAGAGTCGAGAAACACGAGCAGGAACAGACCAGGGATCGCGCGCAACACGTCAACAACCCGCATCATCGCCGCATCCACCCACCCGCCGACGAACCCTGAGACAGCCCCGTACACCACTCCGATCACCATCGAAGCGAGCGCCGCCGAGAAACCGACCTCAAGCGATGTCTGCCCACCCACCATCAAACGCACCAGCATATTGCGGCCCAGGTTGTTAGTTCCAAGCGGAAACGCAGCGCTCGGGGCCTGCAACAGCGCCGTCAAATGCATGGTGTCCGGACTGTGTCGATACACGAGCGGACCGCCAAAGCAAAAGAGGAGCAGGAACAGCAATACGATGATCCCCGCTCTACCGAGCGGCTGCCGCCAAAAGGCGGCCAGTGTTCCCTGCCGGGATCTCTGGCTCGCCTGAACTCTCGTTGAAGAGGTGTGCGCGGGCGACTCAGGCACTTCAATCGGCATTGACACGCGCACTCTTCCTTTCTGGAAAAGGTTAGGTACTCAAGAAATCCGCGAACCATGTCAGGATATGGCTTAGCCGCTGTACACGATGCGTTGGCCTACCCGTGCGCGGCAGGTTGTGGTTCTCCCCGGGAAACCGGAGAAATCGCACAGGCTTTCGTTGCAGGCGCAAGGCGACAAACAACTGTTCCCCCTGCTCGATGGACACGCGCAAATCGTTTTCGCTGTGAATGATGAGAAGCGGCGTGTCGATGGCTTGCGCGTATGAGATTGGAGAGCGCTCCATGTAGAACTCCGGGTTTTCCTGAGCGGTGAACCCATAGACGAGGCGGTGATTGCTGCCTGCAAGGTCGCTGCTGCCGCTCATCGAGTACAGATTATTGGGCGCCGCCTCGGAACAGGCCACAGCAAACCGCTTCGTGTGCCCGACGATCCAGCTGGTCATATAGCCTCCATAACTGCCGCCCGTGACCGCCAGACGCGTCTCGTCGACAAACGGGAACTGCGCGATGGCGCCGTCCGCGCACGCCATCACATCCTGGTAATCCAGAATTCCGCGGTGCCGCCCCAAGGAACGGGCCCACTCTTCGTCATAACCGGAACTGCCGCGCGGATTGCAGAAAAACAGAGCATAACCGCGCGCGCAGTAGAGTTGGAGTTCGTGGTTGAAATTGTAGCCAAACTGGGCGTATGGGCCGCCGTGGATCTTGAGAACTCCCGGAACTTTGCCCTCAGGATCGAGTCCCGGCGGCCGCATGATCCAACACGGCACGGAAGTTCCGTCGGCGCTCTCTCCCCAGTACGCCTCCATGTCCGTCAGTTGCACAGTGTCCATCCAGGCATTGTGAAATTCTGTGAGACAAACATCGTCGCTGCGTCCTTCCAGATCATGCAGATAAAGCTCTGGCGGTCTTTGCGACGAAGATGCGGCAATGACAGCGGACCCTTCGCCTGCGAGACAGGCATACGAGTGAATTTGGCGGGGCAGGGTGCGATCTCCCTGCACCCGTTCCCCTGTCACAGTGTCTACCGCCAAAAGCGCTATGCGCCCCTCATCCTCATAGAGTGCGTAGACGCGATCTCCATGCGGCGACCAAGTCAGTCTATCCACACCGGCAACCGTGCGATCAAAATCTGCGCCAAGGGGGCGCTGTCTTCCTCCAGTGGACTGTGTCACCCACACTTTGCGATGACTCGGCATACTGGTGCGTCGATCCGCTCCGATGTAGGCAACAACCTGATCATCCGGTGAAAAACAGGGGGACTCGGCGGCGCCCAAAGTTTCCGTGATCTGCGTCGTTTCCCCAGAGGCCAGCGTCACGACAAAAATATCGGCGGCAAGATCGAATTCCCGCTCCGCGTGCCGCGCGGACGCAAACGCAATCCGCGCGCCATCGTGGGACCAGGCGGGATTCGTGTCGTCCCAGTCCGAGCCGCTCACAAGCAGAGGCTGCCCGCCCTCCAGATCCAGGACGTACACGTGGCGATTCTTGTCGAAGATGAAGCCACGCCCGTTAAATTTGTACCGCAAGGTCTCGATCACGCGGACAGGCTCTGTCTTTGCGCCGCGACCGTCGGGCGACCACTCCTCGACAGTCGCGGCCGTCAGTACAAAACGCACACTATCTGGCGACCACTCATACTCGCTGACCCCGTGTTGATAGTTCGTAAGCTCGCGCGATTCTCCGCCATCCGCGGACATCACACAGAGTTGCGCGGGTCCACCCTGACTGCGGCGCAAAAACGCCAAATGTCGACCGTCCGGCGACCACCGGGGAGAAGAGGAACGAACATCTTCCCGGGTCCACGGTCTGGTCGTTCCCGTTTCCCGGTCGTACACCCAGATGCGGGATTCGTAGTCATCCGCTTCGGCGACTGGACGAGCGGCGGTAAAGGCCACGCGACGCCCCGCGGGATCAACCGTCACATCCGTCAGGCTAAAGAGCCTGTACAGATCCTCGATCTCAATCGGTCTCCTGGTCACCATCGATCTCCTCCCTCAGCCACCAACGGCAACAATATCAACCGATCCACCAGTACTGCGGCGACAGCGCGTTCGTAAACGGATTAGCGCTTCTCACCACGCCGTGCACGTTGTTCGCCACTTCTCCAAGCCCCATCGGAACAGGCATCCAGAGGTTGGGCAACTGCTTGGCCGTAAAGAGCTCGTACGCATTCAAGGCTTGCTGCGACTGTGCCGCCGTCGCGTGCGGCTCATGCGTAGCCGCGATCAACTTGTCCATCGTAGCGTTTTTGTAACCGTAGAAGTTATAGCCGCCAGTCGAACTGTACATGCCGCCGCCAGTCGGATAACTGCCGCCGTAACTCCAGCCCAGGCCGGTTTGAATGTCCCATTTCGTCGGCTGATGATGGTATTGGAGCATCGTCGCAAACGGAACCGGTGACAGTTTGACCTGAATGCCTTCACTTGCCCAGTCTTGCTGCAGAAGTTGCACCATGGCCTGAGTCGTAGTGTTGCCCGCTGGATATTGGACATTGAAGCTCAGGGATTGCCCTTGACTGTTGACCATCACCCCGTTCACTTCATGCCAGCCGTTCTTCTCAAGCAACTGCTTTCCTGCGGTTGGATTGAACGGGTAAAGTGGAGTTTTGAGACTGGGCGCGAGAAACGTGGAAGGATGCAGCGGCACCGGCCCTGTTCCCGGAACGCCCAGCCCGTTGTACAGGTCTTTGATGATGCCGTTCTGATCGACTCCCATTTCCAAAGCCTCACGTACAGGAAGCTGGCGCAGGATGGCGCCGACTGTCGGGCTCTTGAAATTAAGAATCGAGCGGTCGATGGTGAAACTATAGCTCGTGAACAAGCGGTCGTTCGTCAACTGACCCCGACTGCTGTACATATACGAGGGCAGATAGCCGACTTGCACGGTTCCCGTTTTCAGGGCGCTAACCTCAGCGGCGTCGGATGTCTCACCCATGAACACAAACTGGTTAATGTTGGGCTTGTGCCCGTCATAGCGATAGTTCGGAACGAACGTCCAGGTTTGGTTTTGCACGGCCGAAACGAGCCGGAACGGACCGTCGATGACATTGAAAAATGCGGGGTTATTCCCGTTCGAGGCCAAATAGGCGAGTTCCTGATCGACGTTTTGCGGATATTTGTTCCAGGCTTTTTCAGGCAGCGGCATAAAATCGGCCAGACCGTTGTACTCAAACCACATTTGGTTGACCGGCGCGTTTAGCACCACCTGAAACGCATGCGGGTTCAACACTGTAAAGGATTTGATGTCCGTCGGCACCCCGCCGGTATCGGCGCCAGCGTACGGCCATGGGGCGGGCGCGTTCGGGGCGGACGCAGCCTGAATGAGTTTCCATGTGAAGGCGACGTCCGACGCTGTCACAGGACTGCCGTTCGACCAATGCCACTTCGGATTCAATGTCACGGTGTACACGGTGCCCTGGGAGTTCCAGCGCACCGAACTGGCGACGCTGCGCTTGTAGTTGATCTGGCCGTTCGGATCGATGTGAAATAGCCCTTTATACATGAGCGATGCGGCCCAAGCGTCGTAAAGGCTGTTATACGCGACGGGGCGCAGCGGCATGTACCAGTTGATATCGACCAGCGGCGGAAGAGCGTCAACGATGGTGCCCCCGCGATGAACACTCGGCGCTGCAGCGGCGAAACTGGGTGCGGCGCCCTGACTCGCAAGGAGGGCGGCGGACGCGGCGATGATTGCCAATAATCTTCCAGTGCGACGCAGCGCCCGCACGGGTGCAGCAACCGAATGCGCATCGTTACGGCGCTCGGTCACCAAGTGCCTGTCATTAAGATGAACCATGATGAGCCCCCTCGATAAATGTTTTGGTCCCGGTCGTCCTTACAATGCTTGTAAGGTTATATGACCTGCCCAATTCGAATTACAAATTCGAACATACCCAAACTATAAACAGCCTGAACTCTCTGTCAAGATATTTTTTTCGGAACACGAAGAAGTATATTTTTCCATTTATCCTAACTTCCGTTCCCTGTCGGTAGAGTTAGTGAAATACAGCACAAAAAAATTGCTGCGCCACATTTTTTTGTTGCAATCCAAGCAAAATTGTATATATACTAAATGTGCGCAATTGAGTGACTAATAGCACCGTGGTGTAAACATATATCCCATCTTGTGGGAAGTGGTGAACAGTAACGCTTTGCCCGCTATAAGGGAACACTTATGTGTCTTGAAGGTGCCACCAGGAGACGCGATTTATGAGTGAATTTGGGACAAACTATCTGGACTGCCTGTTTGATCACGCGATACGCACGGCGGACGTACTGACGAACATGTTCGGACGGCATTGCGAGGTTGCCGTCCATGACTTTCGGAACCTTGACCATTCGCTCATCCACCTTGCCGGGTGCTTGACCAACCGGGAGATCGGGGCGCCCATTACAGATCTGGTGTTGAATGTTATTAATCAGTCTCCTGACCATTCCGTCGTCCATGACCTGGTTAACTACCGGACGACCACCAAGTCGGGTGTCGAGATGAAGTCTTCGACGATCTTTCTGCGCGACCTGCGCGACATCAACCATCGCATTATTGGCGCAATGTGTATAAACCTGCAGATTAATGACTTGCGGTATATGCACACGATCATTGGCAATTTCCTGTCTTTCAACGATTCACAAGATCACGAGGAGGAGTCATTTCCCACTACAGTCCAGGAGATGGTGGAGGAAATGGTGTTGCGCGCCACCGCAGAGATTGGTGTGTCGTCCACCGCAATGACTGTTGATGAGAAGTTGTCATGCGTCGCGGCGTTGGAAAAAAAAGGTGTATTTTTAATCAAAGGAGCCGTGGATTTCGTTGCGAGCACCCTGGGCATATCCAAATACACGTTATACAGCTATTTGCAACGCATCCGATCCGAGAGTGCCTTTCGTTCAACCTGATCAGTGTGATCGTCTATCGCTGGTTCTTTACGCCAGAACTGGCGGGGGCGGGCGGCGAACAAGTCGTCATCGCGCGATCCCCAAGACCCGGAGTCGCCTATGTCGCGACAGTCCTGACGTGGTTTGGCATTACGGGTGTAGGCGGGGAGAAGGTGAACGGATATAAAGACAGTTGGCATCTTGGCGGGCCTGGGTCCTTTGGCTGGAGCGCATTTTTACAAACGGATTGTTGAACTGACCCCTGGATCCGACGATCAGGAGCACATTCCGGTTGTACTCATCTCGGAACCGTCCATTCCGAGTCGCATCCATTATCTAGAAGGTGCGGGAGAGTCCCCGGTTCCCATGTTAGTGGAAGTGATACGAAAACTCGTTGCTGCGAAGTCGGATTTCATCGTTATTCCGTCGAGCACCACCAACATTTTTTTACCCGACCTCACAGCTGCAATCGATGTTCCTTTCATTTCACTGATCAAAGAAGTCACTGAGGGCATAGCGAAAACTCGCTGCAAAACCATAGGTATACTGGGCACAACACCTACGAAAACCTACGGGATATACGACAGGTCGTTTGCGCAGGCGGGGCTCAGAGCTGTCTATCCGGACGCTGCGTCGCAAAGCGAAATCATGGATATCATCTCCCGCGTTAAAGGGGGAACTTCTGGCACACCAGTGGAGCGCCCGCAGTTATCCCTGAGTGAACAGCTTTATGAGGTGGCCTGCAGACCATGGAGTCAGGAAATAGACGGGCTTCTGCTGGCTTGCACGGAGATCCCCATCATTTTCCCAACAGAAACATGGCTCTCAAACAGGGGTGCGACGCCCAGGTTATTCAACGCTACCGATATACTGGCATCGTCCGTGATTATGGCCGCAAAGGCTCACGATGCGGAGCAGCCAGTTCCGCATGCCTGAAACAGTCCGTTGTGTGATCCATCACCATACCTATGGCCTGCATATACGAATAGCATATCGTCGTGCCCACAAAGCGAAAACCCTGACGCTTCAATTCTTTGCTTATGGCATCGGACAAAGGCGTATTGACGGGCACCTCGCCCACGCTGCGAAAGTGGTTTATGATCGGCTGACCATTTGCGAACGACCATAGGTATTGGGCGAATGTTCCATGTCTCGCCTGAAGTTCCAGGAAGGCCTTGGCATTGTCGACGCTGGCGAGAATTTTCAGTCGGTTGCGGACGATGCCCGGATCTTGCAACAGCGCATCGATCTGCTTCGCGTCGTACGCTGCAACCACGTTTGGATCGAAGTCCGCGTAGACACGGTGGTAATGCTCACGTTTCTTCAGGATAGTGTACCAACTCAGACCCGCCTGCGCGCCTTCCAGGATGAGAAATGCAAACAGCGTACGGTCGTCAAAAACGGGCACGCCCCACTCATGGTCATGATAGTCTATGTAAAGCGGATCCGATGTTGTCCATGCGCAACGGATTGTCACCCCACAAGCCTCCTAATGAGAACAGAACTGCCGTAAGCATGACCCCTTCCGGATTGACCTACACTGAGTATTCGAGCTTATACTGAGAGTAAGACATTCTAACGGAGGTCTGTCATGATTCGTCTCTGGTTCGTCAATCTGACTGACTTCTTCGCCGAGTCGGACCGCCTGAAGGATCTACTGTCAGCGACCGAATGGGAACGCACAAAAAGGCAACGGATCCCTCAGCGCCGCTTGGAGTTCATCACTGCACGCGGCCTTTTACGATTGCTTTTGGCGCGCGAACTCAATATCGCCGCACATCGTGTTCCCATCGATTACACGCCATACGGGAAACCGAAGCTTGTCTCTGCTCAGAACGAGCAGTTGCAATTCAACATGTCTCATTCTGCTGGTTGTGCGCTGTACGCATTGTCCGATGACAGCCCGGTCGGCGTGGACATTGAACAGATCCGGTCACGACGATCGGTTGGTTCCGTTGCCCGAAGGCTGTTTACTCCCGCCGAGCAGAGGTTTCTGTTTTGCGCCACACCAGACGACGATGCGACCCACCGATTCCACGCGCTTTGGGTACGCAAGGAAGCATACGCCAAGGCCGTCGGAACAGGACTGTCAAGTGCGCTCGGTGGTTTCGAGATGCTGCAGGATGACGAGACACCGGAAGGCGGCTCACCGATCCGTTCGGCAGAGCGCAGCAGCGATTCCGACCAAACGCTCTTCGCCGTGGAACAGTCCATTCGCGTGTTGCGCACTTCAGGAGAGCCGACGGATTTTGTCTTGCGAGACCTGGACATTCGCGTCAAGGACTTCTCTGTAAGGTTTGCGGGCGCTGTGTGCTGTGCCGCATCCGTTGACCATTTACGCTGCGACATTCTTCAGCCCGATATCCTGCAAGTCCTCCGCTAAACGCGATGGAAAGACGCGCTTGCCTATACCAGATCTTTCACCATCACCACAAACGGAGACTCGACGCCCGCAAACAACAGACCGTGATGGAGATAAGTCCAGCCACGATTTTCGTACATTCGCCGGGCGCGAGCGTTGTTCGTCTCAGTGGAAAGCAGCGCCCTCCTGCATCCAGTTGATTCAAGAAGGGCGTCGTGCAGCCGCGAACCGACACCTGTTCCTCGATACTCCGGCAAGACAGCAAGCTCCACCAATATCCAGGCATCCAAGAGGCGTTCGTCCTCACCCAACTCTCCCACGACCCAATCATACCACCAATTGCCTGTAAAGCCGCGATGGCCAAACCCCATGCCAACGGCGCGATCACCGACAAACGCCACGTAGCCGCGAAACTCAGGATGAGTTGCGTAACGCGTGAAAAACAGCTCACAATCCGCTCTGTCTCGCCCCCACGTGGCAGCGTAGATATCAACAGCCTGTTGCAGGGTCGCGGAATGAAGCTCATAGGCCACCACCTCTAACGAACTCTCTTCCACACTGTGCACCCCCCTCAGGCGATTCTACGACTTTGTCACTTGCTCGAGCGAGACGCAATCATTTATTGTACGTATCCCCACTCGCGAAGACGGTGAATACTCGTCGCTACGCTGTCAAATGGATTACCGGAGCACTGATCCTGTTCCACAAACATCCATTTTGTTCCGTTTTTCGCGGCCGTTTCGATGAGTTTTCGCAAATCCAACCGCCCCTCGCCAACTTCTGCGAACGTCCGGTCTTCGCCGTGCGACATATCCTTCAAATGAACCAGAGGGCAACGCCCTGCATACCGTTCGAGATAACGCGCCGCGTCCAGCCCTGCGCGTTCAATCCAGTATACATCAAGTTCCGCCTGCACGAATTCGGGAGAGGAGCACGCATAGAGTTCGTCCAGAGCGTATCTCCCGTCCTCCGTTGTAACCGCCAGCTCGAACGCATGATTGTGATAACACAGCGTGATTCCATGTTTCCCGAACTGTTCACCAACCGTGTCGAGAGTTTGTGCGAGCCGCCGATAGTCATCGATGGTTTTCCGCATGTCCTCCGGCAGCCACGGACATACAACATAGGCCAGACCAAGTTCAAGCGCGTACTCGAGCGCCGCATCCGTGTGATGCGTCAGTTCGGCAAGGGAAACGTGGCTCGATACAGGCTCTAGTCCGAGTTCGATGATCAGTTCGCGAAGCGCTCCGGCCGCAAATCCCCCGTATCCGGCGAATTCCACCCCCTGAAAACCAAGCTGGGCCACTCGTTGCAACGAACCCGTAAAGTCCGACTCCATCGATTCGCGCAGAGTATACAGTTGTAATCCGATGCGTTTTTCCACATGAACGACCTCCTGTCGTGCGAATACCGCGTTCAGCACCTGTCGAAAACGATTCCATGATGCGACTATTCAAACTCAACACGCAACGTACAAATCCTGCGTGAATTGACGTTTCCAGCATATTTTCGATGCCAAGAATTCAAGCAGCCCACATTTCGGCCGAATGCCTCTGTCACCCTCGCACGACACCTCCCGTTGTTATTTCCTGGATCTCTTCCCCCGGTGATTTACCGAAAACATTTTCGCCCTAGAATAATGGCAATATAAAATAATGAAAGCGCTATTGTCAAATCAAAAGAGTCGTAATATGATGGTGGCAAGACGAAAGCAAGCAGTTTTGTAACGACATCGTAAACGTTCTGTAGATTCGAACGGTGATGTCGAGATAAATTGCCGTTGTTTCCGAAAAGGTTTTCGCAACAAACCACATTCAAAGACCAAAAAGGGGGATTTCAGTTGGCAACGAAACGTACATTAGGCTTACTCGGCGCCTCTGCAGCGGTGTTGTTAGCGCTTACAGGCGCCTCCCAATACGCTGCGGCCGCTGTCCATAGCGCCGCCCGTCCGGCGCAAAAAACGTCGGCGCCGCAGCAACCGCTGACGATTGTTCCAGCTCCAAACGGTAATTTTCAGGACAATTTCAATCCCTTTCTAACCAGCGCCAACTATGGAACTGTCGGTCTGATCTATCAGCCGCTTTTCTATTTTGACAATGTCAGCCCGCACGTCTTTCCGCTGCTTGGCACAAAGTATGCGTGGAGCAACCAGAACAAGACACTGACGGTGCAGTTGCGCCACGGCGTGAAGTGGTCGGACGGCAAAGCGTTTACATCCAGTGACGTGCTGTTCACATTCAACCTGTTAAAACAGTACCCTGCGGCTGACACCAACGGTGTCTGGAGCCAACTGAGCTCCGTGCAGGCGAAAGGTTCCTACGAAGTCGTATTCAACTTCAAAGTTGCCAACGTTCCCTTTGCGTCGTATGTGCTTGGAGCGTTTATCGTTCCACAGCACAGATGGGCGGGCCTTGGCGACCCCACGAAGGTCAACATGGCGACCCCTGTTGGTACGGGTCCCTACGTTCTCCAATCGTTCAATACACAAGACTACAAGTTCTTCTCGAATCTGCAGTATTGGGGCGGCGCGCCGGCTGTTCGTCACGTCAACTTCCCCGCCTACTCCGGCAACCCGAGCGCCGACCTGGCTTTGGCGAAGGGACAGATTGACTGGTCGGGCCTCTTCATTCCGAGCATTCAAAGTGTTTACGCCTCGCAAAGCCCGCACAACAAATACTGGTTTCCCCCTTCAAACGTCGTGATGCTGTACACCAATCTGAAAGATCCTCTGCTCGCTCAGTTGCCGGTCCGTCAGGCCATGAGCCTCGCCATCAACCGTCAGCAACTGTACATGGAAGGCGAGTATGGATACGAACCTGTCGCCAGCCCAACCGGACTTGTGCTCCCGGCCGACAAATCATGGCTTGATCCATCGCTCCCTGCGGCGGACAAAAGCTTTAGCTTCAATCCTTCGCAAGCCATTAAAATTCTCGAAAAAGCAGGCTTTAAGAAGAACGCAAACGGCATTTTTGAAAAGAACGGCAAACCACTGTCCTTCACCCTGCAGGTCGTCTCCGGCTGGACGGACTGGGACACCGACTGTTCCCTGATCGAACAGGATCTCAAGAACATCGGTATTCAGGTCACTGTGCAGGAAGAACAGTTTGGCTCGTACTTCAGCAACATCAACAGCCCGAAGAAAAACTATCAGTTGGCGATTTCCTGGACCAACACAGGCCCTTCGCCGTACTTCCTGTATCAAAACATGCTTAATTCCCAAGGCGGTTTCAATGTTGAGCAACTGAACAATCCGATGATCAACCAAACGCTCAATTCATTCTCGGCAACTTCGAGCCCGACCGTTCAACATAAGGACATTTACACCCTGGAGAAATACATGGCGCAACAGTTGCCCAGCATCCCGCTCGTGTTTGGCGCCACGTGGTACGAGTACAACGACGCCAACTATACAGGCTGGCCGAGCGCCAGCAATCCGTACATCAACGCGGCCCCTTGGAATCCCATATCCAACGGGATTGTTCTGACACATCTGCGCCCTCGCTCATAATCTGCGCAAGACCCGCAACCCCGGGGAGACAGAGAGTCCTCTCTGTCTCCCCGCCACTTTTTTTGACAGGGGGAGTAACCATGCGCTATTTTCTGAATCGGCTGGGCTTTCTTCTGATTTCCATCTGGGCGGCCATCACACTGAACTTTATCCTGCCAAGAATGATGCCCGGCAATCCGGCGGAGATCATTTTCGCCAAGTTTCAGGGTCATATGCAACCACAGGCTCTAAAGGCGCTTGAACTCCAATTTGGATTCAGCCATCAGCCAATGATCGTCCAATACTTCCAGTATCTAGGTAATATCCTGACCGGCCATTTCGGTCTGTCATACACCTACTACCCAACGACGGTCGCCAGCATCATCGAGAACAGTCTGCCCTGGACAGTGGGCGCCGTCGGCCTGGCCACGCTCATTTCCATACTCGTCGGTACGTTTGTCGGCATCCTGATCGCCTGGCGGCGCGATGGCGCCCTCGATCGCACGATCCCCATCATCACGATGTTTTTCCAATCCATCCCTTATAACTGGAGCGCCTTCATGCTGCTCTTTGTGTTCGGATTTACTCTCAACTGGTTGCCGATGTACCATGGTTACAGTTCGAGCGTCAACCCGGGATTCAACGGTCCGTTCCTCTCCAGCGTCCTGTACCATGGGGTGTTGCCGGTCGTCACCATCTTCATCAGCGGCGTCAGCGGCTGGATCGTTGGAATGCGCAACAACATGATCAATACACTGGGCGAAGACTATGTGGTGTTTGCAGAAGCGAAAGGCATCTCGGGGGGGCGTTTGATGTTCTCCTACGCAGCCCGCAATGCTCTCCTTCCTCAGGTCACCGGCCTTGCCATCGCACTGAGTTCGATCGTCAGCGGGTCGATCCTGATGGAGCAGGTGTTCTCGTACCCAGGGATCGGGTTTCAACTCAATACGGCCGTATCGAATGAAGACTATCCGATGATTCAAGGGATGTTTTTAATTATCGCTCTGTCCGTCCTCGTCGCCAATTTTATCGTGGATATGCTGTATGTTCGCCTTGATCCACGGGTCAGAACTGGAGGTGCGTCATCATGACAACCGGGGCGGCCACTGAAAAAAGACCCGTTGTGCGCGGAAATCCTGTAAAACGTAAAAGATTCCGTACGTTGCGGGCATTTGTCAAGAATCCGCGGGCGATTGCTGGTATGATGATCCTGGGTCTCTTTGCCGGGATTGCGATTTTTGCGCCTCTGATCACACGCTACAATCCGCAGGCGTCTGTATTCCTCCCCATGCAACCGCCATCGGCCGCTCATTGGTTTGGCACCACGAACACCGGCCAAGACCTGTTCTCCCAGTTCGTCTGGGGCACACAGGCAACGATGATGGTGGGAATCGGCGGCGGTCTCATCATGACCGTCCTCGGCGTCACGATTGGTATGTATGCCGGTTATAAAGGCGGAGCGGTCGATGCCATCCTGAACGTGATCACCAATATCTTTCTGGTGCTGCCAACACTCGCCTTGCTCATTGTCATCGAATCGTACATCCGCAACACCACGCCTTTGATCAATGGACTCATCATCGGTCTGACCGGCTGGGCCTGGGGCGCCCGCGTGTTTCGCGTGCAAACGATGTCCTTGGTGGGACGTGATTTCGTCGTAGCGGCCAAGCTTTCCGGTCAATCCGATCTGCGGATCATGTTTACAGAAATCCTGCCCAACACCTACTCCATCCTCGCCTCCAATCTCATGTATTCGTGCCTTGGCTCCATCCTTGCTGAAGCAGGTCTGGCGTATCTGGGTTACGAAAATGTGAATGCCAACAGTTGGGGCACCATCCTGTACTGGGCATCCGGTGGAAACGCGATGCTTACGGGCGCGTGGTGGTGGTTTGTTCCTCCCGGCATCGCCATCGCCCTGGTTGGCATGAGTTTCGCTCTGATGAATTTCGCGATTGACCAGATCACGAACCCCAGGCTGAAATCCGGGAAACGAAGGAGGAAGCGTCATGTCACAGCAACGCCCAGTGCTTGAACTCGAAAATGTGTCTGTCGCCTACGACTCAGACAAAGGACCTGTGCAAGCGGTTAACCGCGTCAACCTCACGCTGTATCCAGAAGAAATCGTCGGACTCGTGGGTGAGTCCGGATCAGGCAAATCGACGTTGGCTTATGCGATCATGCGACTGCTTAAAGGATCCGCTTATCTGGCGGAAGGTACGATCAGGGTCATGGGGCAGGATGTATACTCTCTAAGCAAAAAAGAATTGCGGCAGTTTCGCTGGAGCCAGATGGCCATGGTATTTCAAAGCGCCATGAGCGCCCTCAATCCGGTCATGACTGTGGAGGAACAGATTATCGACACACTGCGCACCCACCGTCGCGACATGTCGTTGTCTCAGGCGCGGAAACGGGCGGAAGAACTGCTGCATCTGGTCAGCATCGACCTCAAGCACCTGCGCAGTTTTCCTCATCAGTTATCGGGGGGAATGCGGCAACGGGTCGTGATTGCGATTGCCATCGCGCTCGATCCCGCCTTTGTCATCATGGATGAACCGACCACAGCGCTCGATGTGGTGGTGCAGCGGTCCATTCTGGATCAGATTCAGGAGATTCAGCGATATGTGCATTTCGCGATTTTATTTATCAGCCATGACTTCAGTCTCGTCGCGGAACTGGCGTCCAGAGTGGCGATCATGTACGCTGGGCGGCTGGTTGAGGTCACGAAGAGCGAACGATTGCAACTGCTCGGAAACCATCACCCGTACACGGAGGGGCTTCTGCGGGCCATCCCCAAACTGACGGCCGATGAAGTTACGATTGAAGGCATCCCCGGGTATCCGCCCGACTTGGTCGATCTGCCCACAGGTTGCGCCTTTCATCCGCGCTGCCCCAATGTTTTCGCGGACTGCATGATAGATCGACCAGAACTTTATCAGATGGAAGATGGACTGGTCGAATGCCATCTCTTCAAGGGAGCCAAGGAGGTGCATTATGTCTGAGTCCCCCAGCCTCGTTGCAGTCTCTGATCTATACGTTCGGTTTCCGATTCATAGTAAGGGGAAGAAGGCCTATATCACTCCGGTAGACCACGTCAGTTTTGCGATCGAACGCGGTGAAGTGTTATCGTTGGTGGGTGAATCGGGAAGCGGCAAGACGACGATCGGAAAGGCATTGATGCGTATTCTGGAACCCACATCCGGCACGATTACTGTCGCACAGCGTGACGTGACGCATATACGGGGTAATGCCCTGATCGAGTATCGCCGCGACGTACAGATGATTTTCCAGGACCCCTTTGGCTCTCTCAATCCGGTGCGCACTGTGGAACAGCACGTGATGTTTCCGTTGCGCAAACACCGCAATCTTAAGGACGCCGCTCTGCAAGAAGCGCTTGATAACCTGCTGGAACGGGTCGGGTTGACGCCTGTAGCGGAAATACGCATCAAGAACCCCCATGAACTGTCAGGCGGTCAGCGACAACGAGTGGCCATTGCGCGGGCCCTCGCTGTAAACCCCAAGTTCCTGGTCGCAGACGAACCGATTTCCATGCTCGATGTATCCATACGCGCTGGAATTTTACGCCTGATGAACGACCTTAAGGCAGACTACAACCTATCGTATCTGTATATCACTCACGATCTGGCTTCCGCGCGTTACTTTGGAGATCGCATTATGGTCATGTATGGCGGCCAGATCATGGAGACGGCCAAATCAAGCGAATTGGTCCGTAAGCCTGCGCATCCGTACACTCGCCTGCTGTTGGCGGCAACGCCGGGCAACCCGGTGCGCCAGGCGCTGCCAGAAACGAGCAACGCCGCCCCCGATCTGCTGGAGGGGCGTAAGGGCTGCCCATTTGCGGACCGCTGTCCTTTTGTCACTGAGATCTGCCGCGAGACGGCGCCGCAACTGCTGAGCGTCGACGCCGCGCACTCTGTCGCTTGTCATCACCCCATCGTTTAGTCGCAGGAGTCACAGACAGCATGTTCGACACAGGAAGGGAGAGAGCGGCGATTGGCAAACATCAAGGACGTCGCGAAACGGGCGGGCGTGTCTGTAACTGCCGTGTCTCGAGCGCTGAACAACTATCCAGACATCAGTGCAGAAACGAAATCGCGCATTTTAAAAGTCATAGAGGAACTTCACTACTATCCAAAGGCATCCGCGCGCCATCTCGTCACCAACAAGTCTAACACGATCGGCGTTTTCTATCCGAATCTCGATGGCACAGGCCTGAAACAACCATTTATTGGTCATATTCTCAATGAATTCAGAACTTGGGTTGGAGAACAGGGATACGATTTATTGATATTCGGCAATACCCAGGCGCCATTCGATCGCTTCAGTTTCTTCGACCGGGTCAAGTACCGGGACGTTGATGGCGTCCTGCTGCTGGGCACGCCAGACGAGCCTATCAATCAGTTGGCGGAAGCCAGCGTGCCCTTGGTCGGCGTCGATCATCCGGCGCAGGGAACGCGTTGCGGTTCGATCACGTCAGACAATCGGAGAGCCGTATACGATCTCGTCAAGGTGCTCTATGACAGTGGCTATCGCCGCTTCGGATTTGCACATGGACCGCTGGAACTGCCGGTGGCCATGGAACGGCTTCAGGGATTTTATGGGGGTCTGACAGCGGTTGGGATCACTCCCATTACGGACTGGATTGTGGATGGCACCTTCACCATGGAGGGCGGTCAAGAGGCCGGCGACACCATCCTAAAGTGTAGCGAGCGGCCGGACGTTTTAATTTGCGCGGCGGATATCTCCGCGATTGGCGTGATGCAGTCCTTTCACCGCGCCGGCGTATCTGTGCCCGATGAGATCAGTGTAGTCGGGTTCGACGATATCGACGCCGCATCGTACGTCTATCCGCAACTGACCACCATTCGGCAAAATAAAGAAGAGATGGGCCGCAAAGCGGCGCAGATCATGCTTGAACTCATAAACAGTGAAGACCACAATACGCCGATGCATTACGTGTTGCCAACCGATCTTGTCGTGCGCCAGAGCACCAGACCGTTAGTGTTCCCGCAGTGACAAGGCAGGGGAGAAAGAAGGGCGCCGGGCCCATGCACGCGCGCATGAGGTTCGGCGCCCCTCTTCCATCCGAGATGAAACGCAGCGCAGTCCGTGGATTCGCCCGCCTCAGAACTGCTTGATCACGAGCGGAATCTGCCCGCGATGATGGGTTGTGTGCGCAATGGTATAAACGATCAACTGGCGGCAGTTAAGCTCGCCAATCCGCAACGTCAACCCCGGTTTGACGAGATCAGCATCTGTGAGCTTGTCGAGCGCCGTCTCACTGTACAGGAGCACATCGCGCCACGCCTGGCGAATCTCCGCCACGTTCCACGCAGTCGCCCTGAAGGGGGCTCCCGCGTCAGTATCCATGGTCTCGCCCGCAATGGCCGCCATAAAACGCTTCTCCACACGCGTCACGTGATCGATAATCGAAGCAACATTGTTGAAGTTCTCCTGGGGGCGGCGAAGCCATTGCTCCTCGGTCAAAGGGGCCGTCATGTCATCAATACTCTGGTGGATCGACTTCAACAGTGCGAAATAGTCCGCTGCTTCCGCAATCATCGCGTGTGTCCTCCTCGTGAATTTCCCTGTCGTCAACGGCTCTTCATCAATAAATCAATCGCTTCCTGCAACATCTTGTCCGCAGACTGCCCCGTCGACAGTTCATCGCGAATGCAACGCTCCATATTCTCTCCGACGACATACATGATCACACGATCAACCGCGGCCCTGATCGCCGACAGCTGATTCACCACATCCTTGCATGCCTTCTCCTGGTCCATCATGCCCAGTACGCCCCGAACCTGTCCTTCAATTCTGCGCAACCGGTTCTTTACCTGATCATTGTACTCGATCCCATCCCGGTTCATTCGCAGCGGCCTCCCTCCCCAATGTGCCTCTCAAGCGGATCACTCTCAATACCCACTCTGAAACTATTTTACCTGTTTTCCTGTCCACTGGCTGATACCGCCCGACACGTTTACGATCTTCTGATACCCATTCTTCTTCAACAGCTTTGCGGCCATCATGCTCCTTGAGCCACTACGGCACATCAGCACAACTTCCGCATCCTTGGGAAGTTCGCCCAGTCTGTTTTGGATCTGACCCAAGGGAACGTTGCGAAAACCGGGAACGTGTCCGCTTTTATATTCCCCAGGCTCCCTGACATCGATAAACTGGATTCCATCCGTTTTTTTGGCTGCCATCTTCTCTTGCAATTCAGGTGTTTTGATCGATGTAACTCCTTTTGCAGGAAGCATTCGATACACCAAGTATACCAAAATCACCACCAACAGCACCGGCACGATCGTGTTTCCCATTCCAGCCACTCCCTTCGAACCACCCATTTTAGAATAGACTCTCACCGCTTGCGCGGCGCCAACAACCGGGATGAAAAAGCGCCTGCGGCGTTTTTCAGAATAGACGCAACGCCGACAGGTTCACGTATATCATATAAAAAGCGACGATCACAATAATCCCGGAAAACACAATTTGCAGGGCGCGGCGTTGCCGGGCCAGTCTGTTGGATATGGCCGCCCCTACAATTCCGCCCGCAATCCCACCTGCGACATAGAGGATTACGATGAGCCAGTCAACGAGACCGGACAGCGCATAGGAAACGGCCGTAGTAAGTCCAAACGCCCCCACCGAAAAGAGAGATGTTCCAATGGCGTCGATCATCGCCATTCCAGTCGAAAAGACCAGGCCAGGAACGATCAGAAATCCACCGCCAATGCCAAAGAAACCGGAAATCAGACCTGTCAACAGCCCCGAAGGAATAACGCGCGCCAGTTTCACACGCAGGTCGCCCGCGCTGGCAAGATTGGTCTTACCCCGCCGCAGCATGACAACCGCAATCACCAGCATGAGAACGGCAAAGAGAAACAGGATTTCTTTGTCGTTGACCATCTTCCCAAAAATCGACCCAACATAGGCTCCGATAGCCCCGGGAACGGCAAACCAGATCGCCGCCCTCCATTTTACGTGACCAGTTCGCCAATGCGGGATCATATTGACAAATGCGTTCGCCGATACGGCCAGCGCTGTACTCCCGATGACAACGTGCGGATCCCGAATGCCCACCAGATACAATAAGAGGGGCACCGCCAGGATAGAGCCTCCGCCGCCAATCAACCCAAGTGTGAAACCAACGATTCCACCCGATACGACAGACAGAATGATTTGCAACTCCGTAAGATGCACGCCCACTTATTGTCAGCCTCCAAAAGCCAATTCCGCGCCTGTCGTCTTCGTAAAAGAAAGAAACAGTCAGCGTGCCCCCTCACACAGAGATTGTGTTCCTAACCCAGTTGCATAAGCTTCTGAGTTCCTGACACTATGAGAAAAACCACTCCTCCCAGGAGCAGCAATTTCTGAGAAGGTCATAGGGAGTTCCATATCCGCTTGATCGTCATACGCTCCTTGACAAGACATATACGATACCCTGTATGGTATATAGATTGGCTGCACAAGTCAAGCGGAAACCCTACATTCATTCAATTTCGATGCGCCATGACCAGATCGAGGAACTCTTTGACAGCAAACTTGGGATAGCGTTCCGCCCTCTTGACAATCTGCAGCGGACGAACGATCTCAAACTGTTCAATCGGAACCTCAACCAGCCTCCCTGACTGACACTCTTCGAGTACAGCCAACCGGGACAGAAACGCAAGGCCCAGCCCCGCCTGAATCGCGGACTTAATGGCCTGGATACTTCCCAACTCCATAACAAACGCCAGTGACGGCAACACACCAATCTGTTCCAGTGCGCGTTCAGTCATCTGCCTGGTTCCTGATCCTTCTTCGCGACATAAGAGCGATTCCTCCATCAGCTCAGTGATCTTAATATACCCCTTTTTGGAAAATGGATGCTCGGGAGAGCATAAAAGAACGAGTTCATCCGTAGCCCACTGAGTCACTGTGAGATCTGCCGACGGTTCAATCATTCCTTCCACCAGTCCGATGTCGATCCGATGACGCAGCAAGTCGTCGATGACCTCCGTCGTGTTTGAGATGCGCATTCGGATTTCAGCAAGAGGATTGTGTTTCCTGAATTTGCCGAGTATTCTTGGCAAAACATATTCGCCTATGGAGAGCGTGGCTCCCACACTCAATCCACCGCTACGGCTGCGAAGTCGCAGTAATTCTTCTTTTGCGCGCGCGTGACAGCCAAGCAAATCGCAGGTATACGGATATAATGCCTGCCCAAGATCGGTCAATGTGAGCCCAGACGAGCTTCGATCGAATAGCAGCCCTCCAAACTCCTCTTCAAGCGCCTGCAGGTGGCGACTCACGGTCGACTGTGTCATGTGCAGCACCTGTGCTGCCTTGGTAGCGCTTCCGTGTTCGACGACAACCCGAAATACCTCGTAACTCTCCAGGTGCATACTTTCGTTCCCCCACCGCTGTAACCTCACACTAGTGACTAGTCACTAATCACTATACACCATACGCCAAAGAGGGAACACACAGTTGGGTCGGTCAGACTCCGCAAGCGGATGCAGACCGACCACTGTTCAGCGACTGTCACCTGTCATCCGTAGACTTTCCCGCTCAGGTAGTGGTCAGGAGAGCACCCAGGACCTTGGGACCTTTTGGCACGGCATCATTCAGATGGGGCTCTCGCGTTATCCCAACGTAATGAAATGCCAGATCCGTCGGCACCATGGCGGATAAGGCGCCTGTACCACTGCCATTGACCGTTAGCATACCAACAAGAATCCGTTTGTCCGCTCCAGCGACAAACCAGACATTGTAGCACTCGCTGCTAGGCAACGGTCGCAATCCATGCACTGTGACGATGACCTCCTTGCCTCTCTCCGTGCCAAGCAACATAACGGTGCCGTACGCAAGAGGCGCTGCGACGGTCGGTTTCATAGACACATCAGTCAAAACCTGAGTCGCCCCCACTGCGGCTCTGTTTCCCATTGGCCTCCACCCGCCGCTGAGGTAGGAACCCACGGCGATCCCAATCAACAACATCGCCGCAGAGACAGTGTAGATAGATAATCGCAATGGCGTTCGTCTTTGACGCACAACGGATTTACGTACATCGGGATGGTCGATACTCAGGCCATTCACGCTCGTCGTCTGATCGAAAACGCTGTTCTCCGCTCGGATCGGTCGCGTTCCCAGCACCGCCGCAAGCACTCTGTCCTTCATGGCGGCAGCCCATTCTCTGTCCGTCTCCCCAGGTTCTTCATACGCCAGGATATCGTGGGTCGGCCACAGCAGGTCAACATTTGTCTGACAGACAGAACAGCCACTCATATGACGTTCAAACGAGAACATCTCCGCCTCATCCAATTCGCCCAACATATAGGATTCCAGAGAAGCACAAAGAGAATTGTCCTGGGTGTTCATCCCTGCACCTCCGGTCGCCAATCCGCCAGTCGGAGCCGCATATGTTTAAGCCCCGTGTGAAGTCGTGTCTTCACAGTACCCAATGGTACATTCAGATCCTGAGCGATTTCACTGAGTGTCTTACCTTCAAAATACGCAAGATTCAATACGATTCGTTCTTCCAGTCGCAGATCCGACATGGCCCGAATCAGATCCGTATGCAGTAGTCTGCTGTCAAAGGCCAGTTCCTGACCAACGGTCCCGTCGCCACCCTGATCGCGTTCGTATCCCACCATTTCGACTCGAGAACCGCGTTTGCGCGCATGGTCAATCGCTATGCGGCGCGCCACGATGCAAATCCAGTGCGAAAAAAGTCCGCGGCCTGGATGATAGGCATTCGTGGTCCAAATGCGCATGAATACATCCTGCACAATCTCTTCGACGCCCTGTCGGTCACTGACAAATCGCCGCGCTATAGCGGCAACCCGACTGCCATACCGATCATAAAGCTGGCTCAAAGCGTACGCCTCGCCCAGCTTACTGCGCGCGTACAATTCCTCATCGGACAAGTGGCTTTCCCCTTTGCGTCAAGCCTGACCCCAACAACTCGCCGAGGGCCCCTGATCAGTGGATGTTGCCCGTATTATATCTTAGATAACGTATAAGGAGACGAAATGGTTTTCCGGTCCTATCATGGTCGGGGGCGCACGACATGCATCCATTCCTGACTGGCTTTCGTAACTCGCTGATGCTCATTTGCAGTTCCGTCGCGATTGCAAATTACGAAAGGTAATGATCAGTTCATCGTGATATCGCCTAATATCGACAATTTTGATTTCTGATGACTCGACACGACTGCGAAATTGGCGCAACACGGATGGCCACTCCGGGAGATCCGCGCGGGACAAGACATACGTTTCAAAATCGCCTGTCGATGACACGCCAATCACCCCTACACGTCAAATAACCTTACATTGAAATCAGGATACACCAAAGACAACCCTGCAGTCAACATTCGTGTCAGGTTTCATTACATACAGCCGCAAGAACCACCCGGTTTAGTTCTATAATATAACATTGTTATGTCATATATTTGTTCGGTGCACCGTCGCTCTCTCAGACCCGAACGGCGGCTTCGACTGCCTGGACAATATCTGCGTAAATGTCGTCCGGATGTTCCAGGCCGACGGCAAGTCGTACTGTTCCCTCCGTAATCCCCATACTCAGGCGCTCTTCTTCCGTCTGATTTCTGTGCGACGCGACCAGCGGGTACAGGCACAATGTATAAACATCGCCAACAGTCGTAGCTGGTCTGACCACTTTCAGTGCTTTGAGGAACTGATAAGCTTCACGGCGACCCCCGTCAAGTTCAAGTGTTACAACCGCCCCGCCAAGATTTTTCGGCAACAGCCGTTTCGCCGTTTCTACTGTGGGATGGCTCGCCAGAAACGGGTGATAGACAGCACGCAGTCGGCCGGTCTCCTCCAAACGCGTTGCCAGTTCCCATGCGTTTGCACACTGTCGTTCGAAACGAACCGCGAGCGTTTGCAAGCCCCGGTGAATCAACCACGCTTCAAACGGCCCCAGAACTCCGCCGCGCAATTTGAGATATTGATGAAGAGCGTCATGATATTTCGCATTGCCCGCCGCCACAATGCCGCCCATCGCGTCTCCGTGTCCGCCCAGATACTTCGTGGCGCTGTGCACCACCAAATCCGCACCGAACGTCAACGGCCGCGTCATGAGCGGTGTGGTAAAAGTACTGTCGACAATCACCTGGCAGGACACTTCATGCGCCATCTTCACGAGGGCAGGCGCATCGACGACCTTGAGCAGCGGATTGGACACCGTCTCAAACAGCATCACCTTGGGGCGAAGTTGTTTAAGCGTAGTTTCCACTGTTTGCAGATCCGTGAGATCGACGACGACGAATTCAATCCCATACTGCGACCATACTTTCCCGACAAGATTGAGAGACGCGCCATACAGATCCCGACTGAGAAGAACGGTGTCCCCCATCCGGAGACCTGTAGCGAACAGCGCCGCATCGATGGCCGCCATGCCCGATCCTGTGGCAATTACAGTCTCGGCTTGTTCCAGCCGCTTCACGGCGTCCGTTAACCCGTCCACAGTAGGGTTGGAATGTCTCGCATAGGAGTACCCGTGAACGCGTTCAGCCATTATATCGTCCAACTGTTCAGGAGAATCTGCTATGAAACTTGTGCTTGGATATATGCTGAGCGCGGTAGAACGCAGGTTCCTGCGCGCATTTCCCGCATGCACCAAGAGTGTCTGTACGTCAAGGTCACTGTCAAGCGGTTCATCGTTCAATCGAGCATCCTCCCTTAGCGTAAACGAAAAAAACCTCCAGCAGGGAGGTGGCAAGTACCCACGTCCCTCTCATCTCGAGAGACAAGTGTCTTTCCGGAATGTGCGCCAACCGACACTGGATCGATGGTTGCCGGACTTCATGGCCCCAGTGCTTGCTCCAGTCTCGATCAGAGTCCGGTGTCTGGGTTTAAGTTACGAATGACTTTAGCATATTCCCGCGGCGGTCGCAAGAAACAGGGTAAGTCCTGTATTTTGCGAAGGTTTTTTACCGGGTCTTATGAGAAGTTTCCCCTGACGGCGGCGCGCATGATTGCAATTGTTCGTAAGTTTCATAGTGCCTGCCGATGGCGTCCGGCGCGTGCGCATCGGAACCGAACACGCACGACACGCCCATCGCCCAGGCACTGGCCACGTCTTCCACCGGCGGATACATGGAGGCGCAGGTGGGCAGCGTCAATCCCGCTGTGTTGGCGTCAAGAGCTATCCCGTTTTCAAGAAGGAGGGAAAAAATACGCTGCAGGTGTTGCCGACGCCATTGCGGATCATACGTTGGCAGATCCCGGCGGAACTTGTCAATCAGTGTTGCATGGCCAAGCCGCGCCGGAACAGGAAACGTCTTCGCCAACTGAATCGCCTGTTCCTGATGCTCAAAATAGATCTCGACCAGCCGTTCCATCGACCCATAATAAGCGAGCAAGCCTGTCGCAACGTCATGCGACGTCAGATCGATGCAGCGCACCCCGCCGATTCCCGGCAGAAAGTGCACGGAGATGATCACTTCCTCTATGAGTGACTGGGCCTGCTCAAACAAGCTCCAGGTAAACGGCTCGTTGTCATGGAGAAAGTCAACCTCCAGCCCCACACGCACATCGATGCGGTCCGCAAAACGCTCCTTGGCCGTCCACGCATCCCTCAGATATTGCGCCAGATCCTCGCGGGGCATGGCCAGCGTGCGTTGAACCGCCTGGTCGTCCAGCCAACCATCAGGCAGCGGCGGGTGTTCCGTCAAAGTGATCCGATGAAAACCCTGGTCTATCGCTCGAACGATATAATCCGCCATGGCCGCGTCGCTCCCATGGTGACAGTACGGCCCATGCGTATGCCCATCCCACTTCAGAAACCCGCCTGTTTGTTCTCCTTTCAATCCATCACTTCCTGACTGGCGCTTCGGCAACAAGCACTTCGATGCCAAGCTGCTCCAATTTTTGCTGCATGGACGAATGCAATCCCGCGTCGGTGATGAGCGTGTCCATGAGGCGCAGAGGTCCGACCACCGCGAACGCCCGCACACCCATCTTGCTCGAATCTGCCAGGACCGTCACTTGGCTCGCACATTGCAGCATGACCTTGCGCATCTGCACTTCACCGTCGTGATAATCCGTAATCCCCGTATCAAGGGCGATGCCGCCGGCGGAAATGAACGCGCGTGTGACATGAAACTGGCGCAAAGCCGCTTCAGCCAAATACCCCGCGAGATACGGTTCGTCTTCCTGCAGTTCCCCTCCAGTGACAATCACCCGGGCGTCACTCGTCTGTCTGAGCAGCAGCGCCGCTTTGATGGACGGCGTGATCACGGTCAGGCGGCGTTTGCTGCGCAACGCCTCGCAAAACACCAGTGCGGTCGTGCCAACGTCGACTGCAATGATGTCCCCGTCTTGCACGAGTTCTGCAGCGCGCAGTCCGATGGCGCGCTTTTCTTCTATACGAATTGTTTCTCGCTCTTGAAATAATCGGTCGCCAGCATCCTGACGCGCATCGACCGCACCGCCATGCACGCGACGGACCAGTCCCTGTTGTTCCAGCGCCAGGAGGTCCCGCCGAATCGTCTCTCCTGACACGTGCAGACTATCGGCCAAGTCCACCACGCGGATCGATGACTCTGTCACCACTCTATCAAGAATCATCCTTTGTCTTTCAATGGCCAACACGCCGCATCACATCCCGGGTCAAAACATTCCACTTGGCCACCCACACTGCCGCAGGATTGGCTTTTATCGATCTTGCGGGTCATCTTTCGGGTCTACTCGATCGTCACAGAGTTGCACAAAGACGCTCTGCCCTGGACGATACATCGCCTTCCCGCCCATGACATCCGCAGTCAGGACTATTTCGTCAGACATGCGTACACGAACCCGCACAGCATTGCCAAGAAACATGCTGAACAGCACTTCTCCCGTTGGCTCATGACCTGCTGTCGGCGCTGACAACAACTTGACAGCTTCTGGACGAATATAGATATGCGTGCCTCCATCAGCAAGCTCTCGCTTCTGAGCGATCGTAAGCATCCAGGGAAACGCGTAATCACCCCAACGAACGTCATGCGATCCATCGCCTGCCGCTGTGACTGGAATGGGCGTGGCCACACCGACGAACGTCGAGACAAAGGCAGTCTGTGGAGAGTGATACACTTCTTCAGGCGTGCCGATCTGTTCAATCTGCCCGGATTGCATAACGATCACCCGATCAGCGAGAGACAACGCTTCTTCCTGATCGTGGGTTACCATCACGGCCGTCACATGCAGTCTGCGCTGCACATCTTTCAGCATTTCGCGCAAACTGATCCGAACCTTCGCGTCAAGCGCAGAAAGTGGTTCATCCAACAGCAGCAATGGCGGGTTAAACGCAAGGGCGCGAGCCAACGCCACGCGCTGCCGCTCGCCGCCACTCATCTGTTCCGGATAGTAGTCTTTGCGGTGGCTTAACTGTGTGATCTCCAGCAATTCATCGACCCGACGCGCGGTATCCTGCTTGCTCCACCGTCGAACCTTCAGCGAGAAGGCGATATTGTCGCCCGCCGTCAGATGCGGAAAGAGCGCATAGGACTGGAACACCACGCCGATCTGCCGATCCTTCGGCCTCGTCTTCGTCACATTCCGATCCCCAAGATACACGGCCCCCGAAGTCGGCTGGAGCAAACCGGCGACCATTCGCAGCACCGTCGTTTTACCGGAACCGCTCGGGCCAAGCAGGGCGATGAATTCGCCCGCGGCCACTTCAGCAGAAAAATCTTCTACTGCGGTATGATCGCGAAACTGCTTCGTCAAATTGCGGACGGATAACATCATGACGCCTCCTCGCTTGCGGTAACGGCATGTATTCGTCGACGCCTGCTCGAGGCTGCGGACAGCGCCGCGACGACGCCCGCCACTGCCAGAAACAGCGTGACCACAGCCATCGCCGATCCCTCGAGCGGGTTATTGGTGAAAGTGATCAGCAGGTAAAGCGGCAACGTGCTATATGATCCGCCGGTGGTCAATTGGGTGATTGTGAACTCTCCGATGGAGATGGTGAACACCAGCAGGCTGCCGTTGATGATCCCGGAGCGCAACAACGGCAGCTGTATCCTGACGAATGCCTGAAAATCGCTTGCGCCAAGCGTCTGGGCTGCTTCGTGGATAGCGCGCGCGTCAGCGTGACGCAGTCGATTCAAAAACACCTGTATATAGAATGGCATGCCTAGAAGCGCAAACGCAAACGGCAACAGATAAGGTGTGCCGACAAGATCCAGTGGACC
Organism: Bacillota bacterium; assembly: GCA_021846285.1. Taxonomy (GTDB): domain Bacteria; phylum Bacillota; class Bacilli; order Alicyclobacillales; family SLC66; genus JAKADD01. The sequence continues at coordinate 3,462 of JAJZCB010000032.1, read as the reverse complement.
AGAAGAGAAAAACTGCACGTAAGCCAGTGCCAATACCACTGCCGGAACGACAAAAGGCACAAAACTCACGGCTTCGATAACGCGCAGCAGTCTCGGCGCATACAGATAGGCATGCCAGACTGGCGGAGTGAAAATCACTATGGAGAGCAGCACAGCGGACGCCGCGAGCCACAGTGAATTCAGTAGACTGGAGGCAAACGACGGATCGGAAAACAGTGTTGCAAAACTGGCGAATGACAGCGCGCCGCTGCCGCCAACGAGCGTAAATTGGATAAGACCCGCAAATGGCAGCAGCACTTGAAGGAGAAACAGTCCAATGAGGACGCGATAGAGCCACTTCTCAAACAATCGTCATCGCCCCCTTCACTTTCGCGCGGCGTTTAGCGCGAAGGCGAACGGACAGCGCAAACACCCACAAAGACGCGCCCAGCACAACCATTTCTTCAACCGCCAGCGCATTCCCAAGACCGACGTTCAGCGATACATTGCCATCGATCAAATATCCGATCTGGATCGGAACGAGGTTGATCGATCCGCCTGCGATGGCGTACGCCGTTACATAAGCCGAAAATGCGTTGGCAAACAACAGCGCGAACGTACCGAGTAAAGACGGCGCGAGAATGGGCAACAATACCCGCCATAGATACCCCGGCACGCCACAACCGAGAGACAGCGCCGCCGCTTCAAGATCATCCGGAATAGAACTGAACGCCGGCAGCGATACAAGCAAAGCGAGCGGAACCTGAAAAGCTGAGTACACCAGAATCAATCCGCCCGAAGAGGATAAGTTGAACCCCATTTGCGAGAGATTGATGTGCAAAAGAGCCTGAAGCGCGTTGGTTACAAGCCCCGACGCGCCCAGTGTCACCATGAATGCCACGGCGAGGGGCAAACCGGCAAAGTTTGCGAGGACACCCGCAAGGGCGGAAATGGCCGTGGTGAGCCACCGCCATCTGGTGCGCCAGAGCGAAAGGGCTGCCAGCCCGCCACCGATCAGCCCCACAAGACCGCTCCAGAATGCAACTTTTATTGTCGTCACAAAGGCGTTCAAATACTGACCGGATAGACTCTGCGCATAAAATTCGCTCGTGATTCCGCGCACCCAGACACTCGACGAGATGACACCGATGATCGGAACCAGCGCGAAAAGTGCAAGAAACACCAACAGCGGTCCGTAAACAAAGATCAGACTCGTTTTACGCACGTTGTGACAATTCCTTTCCCGCGCTATTGGCCCAGCACTTGCGGACCCCAACCGGTCACTATCGCGCTTTGCGCCTTACTGAGATTGCCTGACAAAAAGTGCACGCTGCTCGGATTGAGAGGCGGCAACTTCACGCTCGCCGGCAACTTCAGGTACGGGAGACGAACCGGATACGCCCCGCCTTCCGCGTATGAGATCTGCCCCGCGTCAGAGAACAGATAGGTATTCAGCAAACGCGCCGCATACGGATGAGGAGCGTATTTGTTTACCACCTCCACATAAGGCCCGGCAACGGCGCCGTCCGATGGCACAACCACACTGATGGGCGGCTTGCCGGCGAATTGCTGCTGGTCGGCCTCAGCGAGGTAGTTCCAGGTAATTCCAATTGCAATCTGGCCGGTCTGCATGGCCGCTGTGCTATAATTCGCCCCGGTCCAGTTGCCGATCTTCTTTAGTTTTGCGAAGAATTTGAGCCCGGGCTCGATGTTGTTAATGCTTCCGCCATTCGCGTACGCAGCCGCGATCACGGCGTCAAGGCTGACAGCCGCCTGTCTGGGATCCGCGAAACCTATCATGCCTTTGTACTCTGGTTTTAGCAGATCGGCCCAAGTGGTGGGAACATCCTTAACCTTGTTCGTGTTCACTTCGAAAGCTGTCACGCCGTAATAGGCTGCTGCCCAGTGACCGCCAGGATCTTTCAGATTGTTGGGGATCTGACTCCAGTATTTGTTTTTAAAAGGTGCGGCAACGCCCATCTGCACCGCCGTAGGGCCAAACGAAATGCCAATGTCGCCGACATCGCCGATGGGGTGGTTCTTCTCGCTCTGAAATGCTTGCAGTTCCTGTCCAGACGACATGTTCCCTTCCGCCTGATACACGGTCTTGACGCCATACTTCTTTTGAAAACTCGCCCACATGTTGCCGAGGTTGGCCCAGTTGGCCGGCATGCCGAAACCGTGTACAGTTCCCTCCGCTTTGGCCTTCGCAATAAGAGTGGTCAACGAAACGGTAACCGGAATAGCTGAAGTGGAAGGAGTGCTGGATGGACTCGGAGTATTCGCGGGCGCAGGATTTGACGCGGCCGCGTTGGTTCCACAGCCAGCGATGACACTGACGCTGCACAGACTGAGCGCTACAAACAGTGCCGACCGTTTCTTCTGTTTCATTAGTATACATCCTTCTTTCTCACCGTTTGATTTTTATTTGGAAAACCAGTCCCGTTCAACGTCTGTAGGGACCGGCTCCATAGTTTCCGCCGGAGGAAGCCCCAATATGCGACAGAACAGGGCGGCCATCGCTGTTTGTGCAAGAGTATGCTCTGCGTAAATTCCAACCTTTGTGAGCAGGGTGCTAAAGAAATACAAAGGCACCGTACGCACGCCATCGTCCGGTCCACCGTGAAGGCCAAATTCATCCATTCCATGATCAGCGGTCACGATCACGTCGCATCCTTCTTCCAGCCACCCTGGAAGCACCCGCGCCAATATCATGTCAATCCGCAACACCTGACTCGCGTATTGTTTCGATGCTGCGCCGAAGTGATGTCCTGCGTCATCGACTCCCATTGGGTGAATCAGCAGAAGGTCAGGTCGATTACGTACCCGCAGCGCCTCAGCGTCCGCAAACACGTGCGAGTCGGGATAGCTGTCTTCGAAGTAAAAACGACCGAAGGGGATGCGACCATCGGGATCGGTGCGCTCACGATCCAACACATAGTCGAACGGGGCGCGACAATAGAGTTCACTCAACCAGTGATAGCCTGCCACCGCCGATACGAGGCCGTGGTTATGAAGCACGTCGAAGATGCTTGTCTGTGTCGACAGACGCACTGTATCGTTGCTCACCACACCGTTTGCTACGGGTTGGGTTCCCGTAAAAATCGCTTCGTAGCACGGCCGAGACAGGCTGGGCAATATGCTCTGCGCGCGGGCTCGCAGTCCACGCCCCTGGTACACCAAGCCTTCAACGAAACCAAGCCTCTCTCTGGCTGTATCGTCGCGCATGCCGTCCACAAGCACAACGATCAACTTTCGCCCGCCTTCACTCAACGAAATCCCCTCCTCTCCACCTGAAGTTCCCATAGAAGCAGGAACACATCGCCCAACCGCGTCGTTGTTCGGATGCGGTTTGTTGAATTCAATGCAATAAAGTGGATTTCTTGTCCTATGTGACGATTATATCATCATACTTTGTGGAATTGGTTGCGAATCTGTAAATTGCCTGTAATGAGGTAAGATGCAAGCAGGGCTTCGGCTTGT
>JAJZCB010000135.1 GCA_021846285.1 Bacillota bacterium | reverse complement strand
CAACCAATCGCGGCGCTGACTTCGCGTATCGTACAGTTGTCCTTCTCGATAGCACTGAAATGCTTGCGGGTTTCCATCGGTTCGAACGTGACACAGAGCTAAAAGTGTCGGGTTCGTATCCATCCCGACCCATCCGTTGACCGGATACGTCACCAGCTTGGCAGGCATTTCCTCGACCGTGACGTGAACGTGATAAACCCCGCGCTTTCGCAAAATTTCCACCTGATACGGATCACCCCGCTCGATCGCTTGGCGCAATAGCGCCACGTAATCCCGCCCGTTAATGGCCCCCGTCGTCTTCGACACTTTCTGCGGCACATACAGGGGAACCTTCAGTTTGTCGTATCGAACGCTCTTGCCGCGTGCTTCACCGTGATCCAGCGAAATCTCCAGCCACCACGCGCCGTCTTGTTCGTGAATCCGAAGGAGTGGGTTTCCTTTCTTTGTACGATCTCCTCTTGCGGCCAAGCGCCCGTTTCTGGCGTCATCCCACTCTTGTCGCCACGCTGCCTGATTGACACCCTCTTTAAACTGCGAAAGATACAGTTCGCGGCTTCCGAAAATCACCGGAGGAAACGTACTTTGCTCTGCATGTTGTTGGTAAAACGCCGCCTTGCGTTGTTGCTTCTCCAGTTTGCTTCGAAGTCCCGGCAACTTGCGTGAGGTTGGATCCTGTCTCGCGATCTTGTGTATCCTCGCCGCCGTCTTTTTCTCGCGTCGTTGCCAAAGTTGCCAATGCTCCTTGACGAGGACCTTTTGGCCGACGATCAGTTGCCTGGCTTCGGCTACGGCGTCTTTTGCATAACGAAGCGGCAATCCGGTTTCCGCAGCCAAGATCCGTTCCAATTCACCCACTTTTGTGCCTGACTCCAATAACCGCTTAAAGGCGTAGCGCACCATGAATCCGTATTTCCTCATCAGGCGGTCCAAGCCTTGGGCGGTCTCATTGTTCACATCCAGCAAGACGCCTTGAAATGTCGTTTTCATTCCGATCCCACTCCTGTCACGGGGTCTTGTAATGTGGATCGAGCGAATTCAACGAGTTCTTTTCCTCCGCGCTTTCCGTAGATTCTGGCCGAAAAGGAAGTGGTAATAGCAATCAAATCTTCCACGAGTTCTTGCTGCTCATCCTTTTCCTCGTGATCCATTACCGCAATCTGACCCCCAAAAGCCTCAATATTTGACGGTCCAAATTTCCTGGGCGTAAATGGCACACGTAAAAGATGGTGACTCGTCTTTCTCGTGCATAAGTTTTTGTAACCCGGCGACACGGTAGCGGCGATGCCCTGTTGGTATCCGCTCCGGCGTTAATAGACCGTTCTCTTCACATTTTCGCAGGGCGTCAATACTGACACCGAGCATCTTCGCAGCCTTTCCGATACTTACATACTTTTCTTCCATTAGCGTTCTCACCCAATACGATTATACCATATTGGGAGAGATTAGCACAGGTTATTGCGATGCTGCTTCAACCTCCCTTGCTACAGTTATGATACCTTCTTCGCGTGAACCTTGCCATACTCTGCAAATAAGAAGGCAAGAAAACGCAAATCCTATGCCTTCGATTTGATTGGCCCCAGACATAGGACAAAGGATCGCGCGCGCCGGAGTCGGTCGGAACATTTGTCGGGGTAAACTGCCAGGTGTGAGTTTTGCGAAGCAAAATCCAAAGCGCTTCGCGCCACCATCAGTGGAATGGAAAACCCACTCGTCAGGATTCATATGCTGTGCCGAGGCGAGTTCGGCGTAGCCGTGTTTGAGAAGCGGTACAGCATACGGTTCTGGCGGGCAGAAGCAATCGATTTTCTGCGATAGACTGCCACGGGAGTCATTCCTGAAGTTTTCTTCAGGTTTTTTTAGGATTGGTCTGCTATTGTTGCGGACAGAGGATAAGCTGCGCCACAAGAGTATCATGCAGGGCAATCCTTAAGGAGCAACAGATTAAGGCGAGAATCGCTCTGCTATAGAACGGGGGGCATCGTATCAAGACAAAGCGTGTAGCGGCAGTCGTGATCGTGGCCATTGCTCTCTTGGTCGTGACTGTGTCTGCACTCGTGCGAATGGCAACCGTCACCTCGCGCACAGCGGGGAACAGCGCTGTTGACGCTTCAGGCACAGACCCCAAAGCGCTGCGCGCCGCCAATAACCCGGATGAAAAAGCGCCTGCGGCGTTTTTCAGAACAGGCAGCGGCGTTCGAACGGGGGCGGCGTGGCCATATGTGCGTTTCGCCATCGTACATAACGCGCTGCCGCAGGGCCTGGTGGGGGTGTCGCTGTCGATTGGCCGCAAAGGAATATTCGCGACCGGAGGATACAACGGATTGCAGTCGGTTAGCGACGTACAGCAAGTCTTTCCGAAGCAAAGACTCTTCGCTCGGTTGACAGTTCCAACTCACGATGCTGCATCCGGCTGGATCGGATCGAACCTCTATGTATTTGGCGGTGGACAAGCCGTGTCCTACAATACGATTGTGCAGATCGAGCCGCCGCTGTCAGCGGTTGTTGATCGTCTGCCGACAGCCCTGTCCGACGCGGGGATGGTTCCCTATGCGGGGGGTGCGCTGTTGATCGGCGGACACAACGGCGGCACATTCTCCAAAGAGGCTCTTTTGTATACTCATCAAGGTTCTGCTCTGCGCGCGAAGGTGTTATTTCGGCTGCCAATAGGACTTCGCTATGCGGGCATTGCGTCGACAGGAAAGCGTCTTTGGATTGCAGGCGGGCGGACGGCTTCCGGTATGAGCCGGGAGATTTATTATTTTGCTCCGGGCCTCGCGCGGGCAGAGGCGGTGGGTCGCCTTCCGATCGCGATCGACAAGGCGGCCGCGTGGGCGGTTCCTGGATATGTTCTGATTGCTGGAGGGCAGACTCTGCAAGGCGCGCCGCAGAAAAATGTCTATGCGTTCAATGTGCTCACCCGGAAGATACGCATCGTCGGAACCTTGCCGACTCCTCTGGCCGATATGGGATACGCGTCCAATGGACAGGGAGCATACGTGGTCGGTGGAGCGACGGCTCCCAACCTGTCGGCTTTGAGCAGAAATCTGATCATAATCTATACTACGTGGTTCCGCTAAGATATGATAGAGAGACTGATCCCGGAAAGGACGAGTTGAGCAATGTTATTGAGAAATGGTTTGTTATGGAAAAAACGTTTGCAAAAGAGGGTATGGCCCGTCGCTGCCGCAGTCGCATCGCTGAGTCTCGTTACAGGTTGTGGACTATCCGCGAGTTCCCCCGCCGCCGCCAGCACTCACTCTCAGCCTCACGCACATCCTGTGCATGTGCGCAACAAGGGGCCGATGCCTGCCGATCTACTGATCGCGGATAGAGGCAACGATCGCTTGCTCATCGTTACGCCGCAGAAGAAAATTGTGTGGTCCATGCACATCGGGGGGCCGGGCGGACCTCACAACGCCAACTCTCTCGGCCCGGACGACGCGTTTTTTACACCTGATGGCAAGCACATCATAATTAATGAAGAGAGCAATAACGTAGTGGCCCTGATCGATATTGCGACCAAGAAAATCGTATGGACGTATGGACATCCGGGTGTCGCGGGCTCGGCTCCAGGGTATCTGAACACTCCGGACGACGCGTACCAACTCCCCAACGGCACAGTGACTGTTGCGGACATTGTGAACCAGCGGATCCTTTTTATCAGTCCCCAGAAAAAGATTATCAAACAGTATGGGCAGACGGGTGTCCAGGCGCATAACCCGCCGATCACATTCACCGCGCCAAACGGCGATACGCCAACTCCAGGCGGCGGCATGATTATCACCGAGATCAACGGCAGTTATGCGGACAGATTGAACAGCAAGGGAAAATTGATGTACACGGTGCACTTGCCAGGCATCACTTACCCTTCTGACACGCAACTCTTGCCAAACGGCAATCTGCTTGTCGCTGACTACAACACACCGGGCACGATTGAGGAGGTCACGCCCAAAGGGAAACTGGTGTGGCGTTACCGCAAACTGTCCGGCCCTGGAGAACTGTCGAACCCGTCTCTCGCCGCGATGCTTCCGAACGGCAATATTGTGGCGAACGACGACTATAATGACCGGGTAGTGGTGATTAACCCCCACACAAACAAGATCGTGTGGCAGTACGGCCATAAAGGCGTCAAAGGCACAGCTCCAGGATATTTGAATACGCCAGATGGACTTCAACTGATGCCGGCCAATGTGCATCTGCCTGCAACATCCTGACATGTCGGTTCGTGCGCGTCAATGGAACTTCGGCAGTCCAGTTGCCATGAGATTGATTGTATTCATGAGGATGCGATATACTATCACTATAGAGGGGAATCTAGCGTAAAAAAATTTCATGGGTGGCGGACGGTGAATCAATGTGCTTGCGGGCGTGGTGTTGGGCCGAAACATGGGGGATAGCTTGGAGGCGCTTCGGGAAGCCGTTAGAGAGGACCGCGCAGTTCGACGGGAATCCAGAAAATGGTCGGCTATGTCCGGTTATTTTGCAGATTCTCCACTGGACGGGGAGGATCCACTAATCTACGAGGTGTTTACGTGGATCGATGGAAAAGCGGAGACAAACATGCTGGCAACCATTACGGTGCTTTATCCTGGCCGAATCGGCGGAGAGCATTTTCATACGAAAGGACACTATCACCTGAATCCGGACGGGTCTGAGTTTGTTGTCGGTTACTGGGGTGAGGGGGTGCTGGAAACGGCGCCTCGCGAGGGGAGCATAACAGAGACGCCTATCCGTCCAGGGAGTCACTTTATTGTGCCGTCGGGTCATGCACACCGAGTGGTTAACCGTAGTCTGGAACCTGTAGTCTATCTATCGATTAGTTCGGCTGGGGTGGGTCACGACTATGCCGGTGTTGTGGCGTGCGGCTGGCGGATTCTCTGAGCCGCAGTCTGCAGACGCCGAGCTGTCTTAAAGGAGCAGAGTCGGTTGAAACGAGTGATCGCAGGAGGTTTTGCGCACGAATCAAACACGTTTACACCGAGTATGACGGGCTGGGATGATTTCATCATGCGCGCAGGAGGAGAACTCAGCGAGTGGATCAAGAGTGACCCTGACAGTGAACTGCAGGGCGCCTTCACGACGTTGGATGAACTCGGGTACCATGTGATACCTTCTGTTGCCGCCAAGGGGTCAGTCGGGGGTGTCATTGAACGCGGGGTGTTTGACGCATACGTGAAGCGCCTCCAGCATTATTTGGATCAGGTTATGGATGATGTGGACGGCGTGCTGTGGGTTCTGCACGGGAGCGCTACGGTGGAGGAAGAATCGGATGCGCAACGCGCCATTGTGCAGATACTGCGGAACCGATTTCCGAATCTGCCGCTGGTTGTGACGTTGGACCTGCATGCATCCGTGAGTGATGAGGTACTGGCGCTCATCGACGGTGTGGCGGCCTATCACACGGCGCCTCACCGTGATGTTTTTTCTACGGGAGTTCGCGGCGCGAGGATGTTGGACCACTTTATCCGTACCGGGAAGACCGGACGATTGGTCTCGGTCCGAATTCCCCTGCTCCTGCCAGGGGAGTTTGGCCAGACGGACCATGCGCCGATGTCCGCCTTCATGCGCCAGGCGGAACGGATCGCGGCAGAATCGAATGCGCTTGAAGTTTGCATCCTTCAGGGGTATCCTTGGGCAGACAACGCCAATGGCACGGTTTCCGTGCTCGGGTGTTGGGATGCAGGCGACGTCAGCGGCCAAGCGCAGAGGCTCCTTGAACTCGCGGAGGACATTTGGCGCAGTCGCGCTGATTTTTTCGCGTCGATTCCCGTTATGCCGGTTGCCGCCGCTATCCGCGAAGTGGAACGCAGGTCCGCTGAAGAGTTGCTCGTACTCTGTGATGCAGGAGACAACCCGACGGCGGGAGGAACCGAAGATCGAGTGGATGTCCTCCGGGCAGCCGTAGAATGCGGCGCGAGCGGTCTCGTCTTTTTCCCTGTGTTTGATGAAGCATTTGCTCTTGCCTGTCAAGGGAGAGTGGGCGAAGAGGTCAAAGCTGCGTTGGGCTTCTCTCTGGATCATGGGGGCAGTCCATTCATGCTCGCCGCTCACGTGCTGAATGCAGGCATAGATGAAGAGAGCGGACCTTACGCGTACGTGGAGTCTTCGGGAAACCGGGTGTTTGTCTGCGGGCGACGGATGGCCGTCCGGAGTCCGCGCGCCCTTGCCAGAGCAGGCATCGATCCTGCGGATCGCAAACAGGTGCTGGTCGTAAAATCGGGATACCTCTTTCCCGAGTGGCAGGACTTCCTCACAGAGCAGACGCCTGCGCGCAACGTATTGCTGGGAACACCAGGAGCCACCTCGCTTGACCTGACTACTTTTCGATACAACTCCCTATTATCCCCTGTCTACCCCTTGACCGAACTCCACAATCCGCAAGCAGCCGTGTTTCTCTGTGGACGTGACATGGAAACGAGACGTTGGTCCACAGAACTGAAATGAACACAGAGATGGTTGCATGGTTGATCAACTTCTGTCACAATATAAGTATATAATTATATTAGATTTCTCTGAAGAAGAAGAAGGCGCAGCGATCATGAAAATCGAAATTTCGCCGCATAAACAACACGAGTCAGGAGGTGATAAGCGTGGCGCTGTCTGTCGAATCGTGGGCTGAGGTGTACAAGGCGCTGGCGGACAAAACCAGGCTGCATATTCTGGCCCTGCTTAAACACGATGAAATGTGCGTGTGCGAACTCGTCGAGGTGCTGCAGATGACTCAACCCGCCATTTCACAGCATTTGCGTAAACTCAAACAAGTAGGGCTCGTGAAGGAGCGTAAAACAGCCCAGTGGGTGTACTATCGCTTGGACGGGTCACAGGTTCCGGTTTTCAAGGCTTGTCTGGCCGAACTCCCTGATCTGTCGGCGGAGGTAGAGCAACTCGAGGCGCAGGGTCTTCGCGTATGCAACTCTGTCGGCATGGGTAAAGAGGAAGGATGTCTATGACGATTTTGGCGTTTGGACTATTTGTTGTGACTTTGATTTTTGTCATTTGGCAGCCAAGAGGTTTGTCCATTGGCTGGAGCGCCCTCGGCGGCGCCGTTCTGGCTCTCCTGTTGGGAGTGGTGACGCTCCATAATGTTGTGGAGGTCACCCGGATTGTCTGGGATGCGACACTCACTTTTGTGGCCATCATTATCACCTCCTCCATCCTCGACAAAATCGGCTTCTTTGAATGGGCGGCGTTGAAGATGGCGCATGCCGCCAAGGGAGACGGACGAAAGGTGTTTCTGTATGTGACGCTCCTTGGCGCCATGGTGTCCGCTTTTTTTGCAAACGATGGCGCTGCGCTGATTTTGACGCCGATTGTGCTTGAGAAGGTCAAACTGCTGAAATTTGACATGAAGAGAATGCTGCCGTTTATCATGGCGAGCGGGTTCATCGCCGACACCACATCGTTGCCCCTGATCGTCAGCAACTTGGTCAACATCGTGTCGGCCGATTACTTTCACATCGGGTTTCTCAGTTATGCGATTCATATGATTGTGCCGGATCTTTTTTCGCTCGCGGCGAGTATTGCGGTCCTGTACCTGTTTTTTCGCAAAGATATTCCCGCACGCTACAATCCTGCCGACTTGCCTGAGCCAGCCGAGGCCATTGTGCATCGGGGCATG
>JAJZCB010000134.1 GCA_021846285.1 Bacillota bacterium | reverse complement strand
CGAGGAGTGAACGTTTTGACTTTAATCGCACCCCACGGCGGCACACTGGTGAACCGCATGGCGAGCCGTGCGATCGACGAGGTATCGGTTCTGCGTAAAATCCAGGTAGACGAGATCGCGCTGTCTGATATCCGCCAGATCGGCATGGGCGCATTTTCGCCGCTGACCGGTTTCATGGAGGAGTCGGACTACCGGGAAGTCGTCGAAAGAATGCGACTGGTCAGCGGGCTCCTTTGGTCTCTTCCCGTGGTGCTGCCTGTGTCGCAAGACATCGCATCGCGCACTGAACTCGGAGAACAGCTCGTTCTTTGCGATCAGCACGGTGTGGCGCACGCCGTTCTCACAGTGAACAGCATATACCGCCCGAATCTCCATGCGGATGTAAGTCTGATTTATGGTACAAATGACATGGACCACCCCGGTGTCAATGTCACCTTGCACAGGGGAGATATATACCTGGGTGGACCTGTCACGGTCATCCCCAATCCGGGCGCTGACCCGTTTTCCGAGTATGCGCATACCCCAGAAGAGGCGCGAAACTATTTTGAGCAGCGGGGCTGGAAGACGATCGTCGGTTTTCAGACGCGAAACCCCATCCACCGGGCGCATGAATACATCCAGAAATGCGCTTTGGAAACGGTCGATGGTCTTTACATCCATCCATTGGTCGGTCCTACAAAAGATGACGATGTGCCTGCCGAACTTCGCATGCGGGCCTATCATGCCGTTATTCACCACTATTATCCACAGGGTCGAGTGCTGCTTGGCGCCTATACGGCAGCCATGCGCTATGCAGGTCCACGCGAGGCGATCCTGCACGCGCTGGTGCGCAAGAACTTTGGCTGCACGCATTTTATTGTCGGGCGGGACCACGCGGGTGTCGGCAATTACTATGGAACCTACGACGCGCAGCACATCTTTCATTCGTTTACAGCGGAAGAGATCGGAATCATACCGCTGTTTTTTGAACATGCATTCTACTGCACGTCCTGCGCAGGGATGGCTACGACCAAGACTTGCCCCCACGGCGAGCAGTCGAGAGTCATTCTCTCTGGTACAAAGGTGCGCTCCATGCTTGTCCAGGGTATTGCGCCGCCGCCTGAATTCAGTCGTCCTGAAGTGGTGTCTGTCCTGATGGAGTTTTATGAAAAATTTGCGGCCCAAGTCTGATTCAAGAGCGCCGCTCGATGATTGAGGCGATTCCAGGGTGACGTACAACGAGATTGCTGCAAATCTCGCAGCTGCCAATACTATCCACCTGATCACGCACGTGCGCGGCGACGCCGATTCCGCTTCTGTGTTCGCTCTTGCACTGGCTCTGCGACAAATCGGCAAAACCGTCAGCGTTGCGCACGATTTGCCGGAGCATCTGCGCTGGCTTCTGCCCGCCGCGCAGATCCCGGAGCACCCCTTCGAAAACGCTCTGCTTGTGGCGCTTGACACTGGCAATGTCGGTCGCCTCGCCCTCGATCGCGACACCCGCCAACGGATCGCCGGCCTGATCGCCCAATACGGCAACGAGACGGCCACGCCGCCAGAACTTTTGCGCGACGTGTGCGCCATTGACATTGTGATCGATCACCACAAGTCCAACCTGGGCTATGGAAGACTGAACCTGATCGACGCGCAGGCCAGTTCCACAGCGGAGATGCTGACGGTTCTGCTGGAGGAACTGGAACGCATCACCGCCACCCCGCTTTTCAATGCAGAAATATGCCAATATCTATATACCGGCATCGTCTCGGACACCCAATGGTTTAAGCGGGATACGGCAACACGCACGTATACGACGGCGGCTTTTCTGGAAGCCAAGGCGCGCATCGACAAAGTGGCGATTGCGGAGCGTTTGGACACCCGTTCGTTCGGGTATTTCAGACTCGGTGAAACACTCAGAAGAAACGCGCGCAGCGATGGCGGCCTCATGTCGTCTTATTTGGATCTGGCGGCGATGCGGGCGGCCGGAATCCCTCCCGATGAGGCCGCGCAGATGACGGAGGAACTCGAACGGCTCCCCGGCCGGCTCTTCGTGCTCTTCGTGCAGCAGAGTCCAACTGAAATTCGCGTGCGCCTGCGCGGGCGCGGCGTTCCCGTGCTGGAACTGGCGCGCCGGTTCGGGGGCGGCGGGCACGAATTTCGCGCAGGCGCGGTGATCGCGACAGAAGCGGACATGGACGCGCTGCTAGCGGCGGCCAGGAACCTGCTTGATGAACCATCCGCCTGAGTGCAACCGGGGGGCGAATCATGTACCCAACTTGCTTATGGGAGGCGAACCATGTTACCCAACTTTCTTGTGGTGGGCGCCGCCAAATCGGGCACCAGTTCCATTGACCGCTACCTTGCCCAGCATCCGGAAGTGTATTTGCCTGTCAAGAAGGAGGCGCATTACTTCGCGGTGCCAAGCTTTCCGGCCAGATTCAACGGGCGGGGAGACGAGGGCATGAACACCGAGACGATCGGCTCAAGAGAACGCTATGAAAGCCTGTTTGACGCCGTGGGCCATGAAATCGCAGTCGGCGAATCGTCCGCGTTCTATCTCTATTATCCCGGCACAGCGGAACGCATCCACAGCGAGAATCCGGACATGAAGATCGTCATCGTTTTGCGCAACCCTGTGGACCGGGCCTTTTCCGCCTACATGCACCTGCTGCGCGATGAGCGGGAAACGTTGTCTTTCGAGGATGGCTTACGGGAAGAGGCCAACCGCAAGCGGCTGGATTATGAGCCGCTGTGGCTGTACCGGGAACTGGGCCTGTACACAGAACAGGTGCGCCGCTATCTGGACGTGTTGGGACGGGAGCAGGTGAAGGTCATCCTCTATGAGGATTTCAGCCGCGACAACGCAACCGTTATGTCCGAACTGTTTGCCTTTCTCGGCGTCAACCCGCGTTTTGCCATTGACAGTTCCATTCGCTACAACGAATCGGGAATGCCAAAATCCAGGGCGTTGTTCAACTTCGTCACGAAACCTAACGCGTTAAAGGAAATCGTCAAGCCATTTGTGTCGGCGGCCCTTCGTGAGCGACTGGGCAACCGCGCGAAATCCATGCTCCTCGAAAAGACGCAGATGCATCCCGCAACCCGCGCCTCCCTTCAGGAGTTCTACGCCGCCGACATCTCACAACTGCAGGTCCTGCTGCAACGCGATCTGTCCGCCTGGCTGCGCTGAATACGAATTGTGGAATCTGAACGGTGGATGTTGATGTTGCGCACAGAATCGCGGGCAAAGCCACTGAAGATGCCGTACAATGGTGATGACCATGATGTGTGGGGGGTTGATCATGAAGACGAATGCACGAAGACAGCGGAGGAAGATGATCCAAGAAGGCAGGCCCGACCCGACGCTGGTACGAAACGAATGGAATCGCAAGCCGCAAACGCAGGTGGTTCCGAACCGCAAGGCAGAGCAGCGCCGATCCTGTTGCCGCAATCGAGGCGAGGACGGCGCTGTTTCTTTTGCCGCGGTCATCTGCCCTGTTGCTGCAGGAACCAACCACCAAACATGGGCTCGACAAGATGATATTCACCGCGCCGCTCTCCTTTCACGATGATCGATAGCCTTATCAGGTTCTGGATGGCCTTCGTCACAACTGAACCGGAGATCGACAGGGAATACGGCGCCGCCCCCTCTACCAATGCGGCAAATACGGTGTCCGCATGTCGAAATCGATGCAGTTCTTGCCACTGAACATCGTAGATGGATTGCAGATGCCTCATGGCCTGCTCATACGCATAATCCACCACGTCGGCCGTAATGGCAGTCAAGTGGTGCAGGTTCGCGTGCAAATGCGCATTGTACGCGACGGCCATCAAACAATACGGGTGCCCCCCAGTGCGATCCATCATGAGCCGAAAGGCGGGGTCTGTGAAGTTCATCTGGGAGTCCGTAAACCGTTTTGACAAATAGTCGCGCCAAGCCCCTGCCGGAACCGGCGGTAATTCCATCATGGTGGCAAACCGATAAAACGCCTGCCTCCGATCCGCAAATATGGTTTGCATCAGCGTGGTCTGGCTGCCCAAAAACAGATAGACCGTATGTGTTTGCCGCTGAAAGAGCGCCCGCAACCGCTGCAGGAGCGCCTGCCCGCCAAGGCGTTCCATCTCCTGAAACTCGTCCAACAGAATGACCATCCGGCGATTGTCGCGTTGCGCTAAATTTTCCGCCAAGGAAATGGCCATCTCAAGTTGCTCCAACGGGTCTGCCTCTTCGCGTCCCAAAGATAAGCCCAATTCTAAATCATGGATTTTTGCACGGATTTCCGCTTGACCGATCAGGGTTCGCAATCCACGCATCGCCCGAATCGCCTGCCCCAGTACACCGGTGCGGTTTTCCAACACAGATTTCATCAGCTTTGCAGCAAACTCATCGATGCCGGTCACATAAAAGAGATCGACGCTGGCTGTGTACGCCCCTGTATCGCGCATCCGCCGCAGTACTTCATGAGCGACACTGGACTTCCCGATTCGCCTGGGACCTGGCAGCATGAGACTGTGGCCGTCCGACAGGCGCTGCTGCATTTCTGCCAGAAATTCTCGACGATCCACGATATCCCCTGATGTCACTGGCCGACCAAATGGAAAGATCGATTCTACGCTCATTGATTTCCCCCCACAGGTGCTATCAACGACATCATCTATGTCTATTATATACCTAATATAGGGCAATTATAGCCAGCCGCCGTAACGATCCCCCAAAAAAACAATTCGCCATAGGGATTCCTGAAACACCGCTGGATCGTCGCAAAGGAAGTAACGACCGTCTTCCTGGTTGTATTGGGGGCCGTGTGGCTAAGTCCTCTTGTCTCGCATAAAGTAATCTTGGGGGTGTTAGCTGATGGATTTCGTTATAACCATTTAGCAGCATCTCAGGCACCCCTATAGCGTCGTACACTTTGAAGTGCCCCACCGTAGGTTGCGTTTTCGAATCAAACGACTTTGTGTCTTTGGAAGTCCGTCAGTATAGTCGGAGGCAAGAGTTGAACCAGCTCTTCCTTTGTGGCCCACAGGTGTTCAGAGTGTTCGTCAGACAAATTCACGCTGCCCTCGGCGACAGTGCACCGATAAGCAATAATGATTACCTGGCGAGCGGGATTTGACATAAAACTCGAAGCATAGAGAATGCTATCCACCGTCGTATCAAGTCCCACTTCCTCTTTAATCTCACGAACAAGCGCTTCTTCGGGGTGTTCTTCAAAGTCGAGTTTACCTCCAGGAGTCTCCCAAGTTCCCGCTCCAACATCATCAGAATCAGACCGTCGTATGATCAGCATTTTTCCGTCTCGTACGATAATGCCTTTAAGAGCCACAACTATTTGGTTATCCGCAAAATCACCTCCAATCCGTAATACATTTTGTTGTGCATTCCGGCCCCAATGCGCAATGACTCCGGTGCTGGCTCTCTGCACAACCATACACTTGCCGCACGACGGAACTATTGCATTTTCGCCGTCGATAGGTCAGCAACGATTGCAGCGTACTATACCTCAGTTGAACTAATCCATTGGATGTTCCCCTTGTAAAGTGACGTAAGCGTTTTTTGAATCACTGTAGGCAAAACATTATGGCTCACAAGATTCTCTTCGCTAAACTCCATCCAATAAACTGATACCTATTTCCGAGCAAGCCGCTCAAATTCACTAAAATACATCATTTTGCCCGGCTCAGTTGGGCCGCCGTCTGGCAAAGTGCATATCAATTCTCCGGACTTTCTATGGCGCGCCGCAGTTCTTCGATGGAATCGGCGGGAAGTTCTGACAACAGCGCGTTCCAGCCCGTGTTGCACAGGAGCGCGAGTAACATGCGCATTCGTTCCTTTCCGCCCGGCAGCGCCCCGCAGCGCCCCACAGCGCCTCGCCGTCGATCCGTTCCAGATTGTTCTCTGGCGGCGTGTGTTCGTTCCACTCCTGCCACGTGAGAGGTTGCAGTTGGCGTGTAGGATAAAGCATGTCCACCCTGGCCTGACACACAGTTTTCTGTCATAAATACGTCAATACTTGGCGCGCACGGTTTGCCTCTATTGTATAGAATATGCTTGGTTGACTGGTCCAGTCATTCCTCGTGTAACTGACTATAACTCGGTCTGAAAGGGAGTTTGGATAGTGTGATTCGTCTGTCGAAGGACAACCCCGCCAACCAGGGGCAATTTTTTGGTCTGAAAGGGAGTTTGGATAGTGTGATTCGTCTGTCTGGCGAAACGGCGCAGTCGTACCTGCACATCAGTGGGATCACTGAGCAGGATATCATTCTAACGGCAAAATATCGAGCATTCTTCGAAAGCATCGTCGATGAAATCGTCGAGAAATTCTATGCCACCATCTTCTCCATCTACCGATTGAAACAGAAATTTCTGCAATTCGGGAACCTGGAACGAAACAGGGGAACGCAGCGGACATATTTCCTGACTTTGTCGCAAGGGACAATCGATGACGACTATGTCGAATTGCGGAACCGGATCGGAAGAATTCATGCGCGCATCGGACTCCCACCGGAAGACTTCACAGCCTTCTACCGCTTCTACTTGGCAGAAGTGATCGACAGAATCCCCGAGATCGACGGCGTCACTCTGAAGGAAGCGTTGGCTCTCTCGTCTGCGCTCACCCGCCTGACTCTGTTTGACATTTCACTGACATTGGCACAATACAATCACGACGAAACAGAGAGCCGAAGAGAGTCCATCCGACAGGAACGAATCGATCTGGCGCAATCGCTCTTCACCACCGCGGAACAGCTCCGCGCGATCACCTCTGAATTTGCCATTAATTCGGCAGGGCTCGCAAGCGCCAGCGAGGAAACCGTGACGCTGTCCCATCGCCTGCTGGACAAGATGAGCGTATTGGAAACGATCAACGGGATCATTCGCGAGATTGCTGCGGAAACTCATCTGCTCGGTCTCAACGCGGCCATTGAGTCGGCGAGAGTGGGAGAACAGGGACGGGGATTCAACGTCGTCGCGGAGGAAATTCGGCGACTCGCGGGGCGGGCGAAGCAGTCTGTGCGAGAGATTACGGCGCAACTGTCCGTACTGACGAACGATGTGCCGCAAATCATGGCCCAGTCCGAGTCTGTGGCGGCCACCGGGGAAGAACAGGCAGCCGGGGCGGAAGAACTCGCGACAATCGTTGAACAAGTGACCATTCTCGCAAGCAGACTCAAAAATAATTCGGAGATATAAGGGTTTGCTCTCGAAACGGAAACACCGTACGCAAAGTTTATTTAATCGATGACGTAAGCCGCAGAACTTCATCCCAATGGCACGGATGTGTTTGACGTTGACATGGCTGTGTTTTGCCATCGATCAGTCCGTTCGCTTCACGACTTCGCCGTCACTAATTGCATTTCACCTAACCCCACACCCGCATAGTAGACCCGACAACTGGCGCCGCTGTTCAGTCGAACCGCCAACAGGACAGACTGAGCGTGCCGTATTGATACGTTTGATGCAAACACTCAGCCTTGCGGCGATCGTCGCCTGCGCCCATAGCGATCAACAGCGGAACGAAATGTTCATTGCGCGGCACCGCCCTTCTGGCATGCGGCGCCAGTTTTTCATACGCGAACAACTCTTCCAGGTTCCATGACAGCAAGCGCTCGCCAACCCACGCGTCAAACTCGGCCGTCCATGACTCCACGGATGTCGCATCCCAGTCCAAAGCGCGTAAATTGTGCACCGTGGCGCCGCTTCCGATGATCAG
>JAJZCB010000031.1 GCA_021846285.1 Bacillota bacterium | reverse complement strand
CTCAATGCGGCGATTGCCTTTGCCAAACAACTCAAGGTTACCATCGCGCAAGGCAAGTACAGACTGGCGATTGACGGAATCTCAGACGTGCTGTTCGTTTTGGGGCGGGCATTGACTTGCATCAACCATCTGGAGTTCATTCACGGGAAAAAAGCCAACCCATCCATTGCGCCTAGTCCGGCTGTCAGGTCAAAGACAGCTCATGCCCGTAACAAAGCCGAGTGCATTCAGCTCGTGGACCTTGCGATATCCAACTTTGAGACAGCCAGGCGGTTCGTCCGACAGGGCAGGTATGAAGACGCTGAAAATGCGATCGCAGCGACACTGACTGGCAAGATACTGCGCTGCGTCAATCACTTGCGTCCGTAAATCTGATGATCGCCACCCCTACAGGCGCGGATCCACCGGTTCGGCCTCCAGGGCCAGCGAGGCCAGCACGCATTCGTGCATGCGTTCCAGCGGTTCGCCGCGCACGAACCGCTCCACGCTCTCGACGCCAAGCGCAAATTCCATCAACGCATGGCGTTGCTTGCGCGTCACGGACCGCTGGCGCAGGCGCGCCAGGTTCTCCGGTTCCAGATAGTCCATCCCGTAGATGATGCGCAGGTACTCGCGACCCCGCACCTTGATCGCAGGCTGCAGCAGTCCGCCCTTGGGTCCGCGCGGAACAAAGACGTCCGGCTTCACCACGCACCCCTCATGACCGTCCGCCGTCAATTCCATCCACCAGCGGATCGCCGACTCTTCGGACGCCTCGTCTGTCACGATCCTGTACTCAGTTCCGACAAACAGATCCGACGCCTCGGCCAGTTCCCGTCCCTGTTCCATGTGCCACACATGCGGTCGGTCAAAGCAGGTCGTGCCCGTGAGCGCCAGCGTGTGAAACGGCGCGATCTGAATCCCCCGTATCCCTTCCGTGTTCCAGCAGTACGCCTGAACCACTTTGGAAAATGCTTGCGCGCTGTCCAACTGCGCCTGCGCCTCAGCCGTCCACGCTTCCACGGCAAGCCCCGCCCCATGCGCTCGCCGCAGGTCGGCGAGGCGGTGCTCGCGGTCCAACTGCGCCATCGCGGCGACATGCAAGTACTGCCGTTCGATCAAGTCCCGCGCCTTAAGGTTCCACGGCATAATCTCCGCGTCCAACAGCACCAGATCCGACTCATGGCGTGCAAAATACCCTGCCTGCGTCAGATCCCGATGCAACCGAGCCAGCACTTGGTCGCGCAGCTCGCGCGCGAAAAACGGCCGACCGGTGCGCGTCAGGATCGTTCCCAGCGTCGCCCGCCCAACATGGCGCCGCCCAGCCTCCTCGTCGGCAAACAGAAGCAGCACCGCCCGGCTGCCCATGTGTTTTTCTTCCACAACCAGCGTCGTCACACCCTGTTCCCGGTAGTAACGAAACGCCTCGCGCGGGTGTTCCAGCCACCCCGGAAGAGCAGACGACTCCGGCGACGGACTCATCGTCGGCGGCACGTACACCATTTCCTCCAGAGGCGCCGCAAATCGCGACACGATTTCCAAGGCGGCGCGCGCGTGCTCAGGTCGGATCTTCACGACGCCCCGGTGGATGCTCGCATCCACCTGAAACCCGTCCACGAAGCGGCCGACGTCAGGCGGTCGGAACCGCTCCGTGTGACCGCTCGACAGGGGAGACTCAGTTACGCCGGCGTAGTCGCGATGCGCCTTGACAGAGACCAACTCCCGCTCCGGAAAGCGAAAGGCTGTGAGAGCGCCTCCGAACACCACGCCCTGATCGATATTCACAGTTCGCTCTACCACCAGCGGCTCCAGGCGCGGGTCGTGACCCCACACGATCCACTCCGGGGACGCATGTTCGCGAAACCAGTCGCGACGGATCGGCCGACCACCTTCGTCCATGCCCGCCACATCGCCGTACCGGCAAAAATCGCGAATCTGGTCCGAGTTCCGTCCGATGTAGGCATCGCGGATGCCGGCGTGCACCGCGACGACCTGCGGCCAGCCGTTCTGCGTAAAGACGAGGTGCGACGGCGCTGTCAGAAGAAAATCCCGCAGCCTGGTGCGCAGCCGTTCTGTCTCGTCCCGGCCATGCGTCCGCTCGTACTGCTCCAACTCCTCCGCCACTTTCTCGTCGCCGTGCGTCAGCGTCACCTTCCGGCCGTCGAGCCAACGGGCGATCTTCCACCCGTGGTTGCTGTCAATCATGTACGCGGCGTCCGCCTCGACATGGTCCAGCGCAAACCGCATCGCGAGCAGCGACTGCGGTCCGCGGCTCATGACGTCCCCCACGGACACGAAGCGGCGTCCTTGCGGATGTCGGTACACACCGGACTCATCCGGCGCGTATCCGAGGCGCGTCAGCAGTTCTATCCACTCGTTCATGCATCCGTGCACATCCCCGATGAAGTCCAGACCGGCGGACACCTCGTGCACCAGCGGATTGCAAAGCCGCACAAACTCGCACTCGTTCAGGTCCCGCTCGCTCAGCACATGCACCGCAGCGAAATTCTCCGTTTTCAGCGAGCGCAGGTGACGCCTGAACTGCTCCGCCTGCTGGCGCACGCGCTGCTTTCCCCGCGGGTATGCGCGGATCGCGTCGCGCGTCAGCAGAGTCGCAAGAGGCACATCCAGCGCGATGGCGACCGCTGGTACGTGGTGGTCGCGCGCGATACGCACGAAACGCGCCCGGTCGTCCGGCCACAGATTGGTCGCATCGATCACCGTCAGCCTGTCGAGCGCCGCTCGGGCGCGCACGATCTCCCCCATGACCGCAAACGCCTCGTCCGTCACTCTCCGGTATCGATCGCGTGCGTACTGTGCCTGCTGCCTCCCGTTCTCATCCAAGCCGATATGCTCGACGTCTGCGACCGCCACCCGGTACTGGTCCGAACCTACAATCTCCGACGGCCGCAGCGTACCGTCTGCGACGAGCTTTGCCAACAGCGTGCTCTTGCCGCTTCCCGACGCCCCGACAAGCAGCGCGATCCCGGCATGCGGAAGCGATATGCATTCAGCCACGCGGCGCACCCCCTCTCGTGAAAACCGCCATCTGCGTCGGCTGCCCGAACTGCTCCGAGACCTCTCCGACACCCTCCAGCGTCACCGCATAACCATGCCGCTGCGCCCAGCGTTCGCAGTGCATGCGAAACTCATCGCGTGTCCATTCGAACCGGTGGTCGTCGTGCCGCAAGTCCGTTCTCATGCGGTAGAGTGCGTTCCATTCGCGATTTGGTGTCGTGATGATCAGCGCCCTCGGTGCGTACAGACCCAGCACTGTGTGCACCGCATCCTCCACACGCTCTTCATCGATGTGCTCAATGACCTCGCACAGGATCATCACGTCCGCTCCCGCCAGCCGCTTGTCCGCGTACAGCAGCGATCCCCAAATGGGAGCGATGTCGGCGTCTCCCGACGGCAGGGTGGCCTCGTCCAGCCGCTTCGCCATCCGGCGGTGCGCCGCCTCGGACGGTTCCACAGCCAGTATCCTGCGCACGCCGGGGATGGCCCCAAGCCGGATGGATAGCTTTCCCTCCCCCGCGCCCATATCGACCACCACAGTGCGCTCCGGAAGCTCGGCCACCCGCTGCGCGATCACTTCATGGCGCAGGTCGTTCAGTCTGATACGCGGTCCGGACCTCATGCAGTCCCCATCGGAAAACGACCGTTCACCCTCCCACGGGGCGCCCGGCTCCGACCACGACACCTCATCAAGCCACTGGAATCGCTCGCGCGCGAGCCGGATCAGATCGCCAAACCGCAGCGATCGGCGGACGACGAATCCACGCAGCGGGTGCTCGGAAAGCCACCCATCGCCAAAGCGCTCGAGGCGCTCCAGTTCAGCCTCGTCAAGGAAATGGTGCCGATAATCGTCCATCACCGGGATCAGCACGAAGAGTTGACGCAGTGCACGCTGTACCGTGGCGGTTCCGTGCAGCGTCAGCCAGCGCGCCGTGGGATCGTCTCGTTCCGTCCGCGCCGACGAGACAACCTTGCGCTCGCAGACGATCTCATATCCCAGAGGGTAAAACAGATCCGCGATACCCTCGTCCGACAGTTCGGAGGCCACAGGTCCGAAGGACAGCGTCATGTCAAACGGGTGATTCACCCATCCACGATAGTCCTCTTGACAGCGGCCGCTTAGCGCGGTGGCGAGCGCCTGGCGGGCGAACGAGCAAAACAGGCTGCTTATGGCAAACTGCCTGTCATTGATGTGGTGCGTGATGTCATAGGAGTCGGGACTGCCTGTCACCAGTTCGATCGGATCCGGCGTGACATACAGCACCGCCTCCGCCTCCGTCGGAGCGCATACGGTATAAAAAAGGCGGACGCGATGGCCTTTCTCCTGACGGTCGTATAGGTTGGCGGGGTTCTTGGCGAGCAAAAAGGAGAGGATATCTGCGCCCTCTCCGGTGACGCGAATCGACAGTTGCATCACACACTCTCCGTCTCACGTGCATGGGCGGCGTCCGATCCGTTTCACAATCGGGCGCCGCAGAATAGCCACATTATACCATACCGAGTCAGGTGACAAGCGAACCTGACACGCCCGCGTGCAGTTTTAGGGTATGGGCCAATTCCATACGGAGTGAATTAAAGAACAAAAAAATGTTATGTCTTCTTGGAGCTTCCGCATTATTATAAAAGGCATATAGGCCTCCTCCTCGGGATGTTCGCGTCAGTTGAGGGAGTACATAAGAAAACTCTAAGCTGGATTGGCTAAACAGTACTATGAAGAATGAAGGCAAATCATTTTGAACCACTTGACTTCGAGTTCGCTCTAACAAATACAATGCAGACAGCAATCATTCTCACGCTCGGGAGAGATGCACATTGTTAAATACTCGCCAGATTGTAACCAGATATGGAGGTTCAGAAGTCCTTGAAGTGGTACAGGAACCTTTGCGCACTCCGGACAAAGGGGAGATTCGGGTTAAGGTATAGGGTGCCGGGGTCGCCCTGGCGGATATCATGAGAAGAGACGGCAACTATCCCTCGTCCCCGACTCCCCCTTTTACACTTGGATACGACGCGGTCGGAGAGATCGTTCTGGTTACTGATTGACGAAAGAAGGTTGAAGATCCAATGCACTCGATTGGTGAGGTATCCAGATTGACGGGTATTACAGCATTTACCTTGAGGTACTACGAAAAAATCGGGCTTATTCCCAATCCTTCACGTCAGTATGGGAAGAAAAATGGGGTTCGGCAATACAGCGATGGGGATCTACAGTTCATTTACTTCATTCACGGGTTAAAACAAACGGGGATGAAGCTGCAGGACATCGTAACGTTCACGAAGGAAGGTTGTCTACGGAGCCAAGACAATGCTTCGATAGACGTCAATAGTATATTAAGCAAACGTATTGAAATTTTGGATCGGCATATCGAGGAACTGGAGCAACAAATGCAGCGGCTAGAAACCATAAACAATAGTGCGAAGGAGAAGAGAATGCTTTATTCCGACATGCTCCAAGAACAGGCTTCCAGATCAGTCAAGAGTGTTTAATCAGAATAGCTTGTGGACGAAGCTATCTCCTATCGAGGCCATTGTACACCAAGGTCTACCATTTTGACGAAGTTTGGGCTATCATTCACTCGTGAGAGTTACGCGAATTCGAGTGAGGTGTAGGTCTTTAGCCATGGACAAGCGTAAAAGTGAATTTTCAGTTCTACGACCCATCGGTTCATGTGACTGGCGTGGATTTCAGTTCCTTGATGATTGACAAGGCGAGAATAGAGTTTCATGGCGCTTCGCGCCACCAACAACCGGGAAGGAAAATACGCCTGCGGCGATTTTCCGGAATAGCTGCGAAAGAGAGCGCAATCCCTGCGGAGTTTTTCGTCGGCGATATAGAGGATGTCGACCTGCCTGAAGGAGCATTCGACGCCGTGGTTTCCACCCTGTCGATGTGCGCCTATCGCAATCCCGCGACCGTGCTTGAGCGGCTGAACCGTTACTGCAAAGACGATGGACAAATTCTACTCATGGAGCATGGAAAAAGTTCATCCTGGATAGTGAACTCGATGCTGAAACTCATTAACCCAGTCCATGTTCGGATCATCGGATGTCATGCGAACCGAGACATCGGCGAGCTTCTCAGGCAATCCCAACTACAAATTGTCAAGCACGAACGGTATTGGTTTGACATGATTCATCTCATCTGGGCAACGCCCACTCGACAGGCGTTTCGAAATCAGTAGCCCTGTTTCTCTCTATTATTCAGCCATCGACAAACGGATGTTTATTTACTGCTGTGGAAAAACGCGCGTGGACATTTGCTGAGAATCGTCCTGGCTACTGTGATGTATTGTGAGGGATTACTGTTGAATAATAAGAATCATGATCGACCGGGCGTGATAGCGCCATCGCCCTTGATCTATTTGGGTGGTATTGCAATCGGATGGAGTCAGATGCTCGTCTTGCGCCGGGCTCCTGCGATCCAATGTGGCCGTACTGGATGAGGTGCTGCCGGAGGAAAGCGATCAAGCACCATCAGCGCGCTGTTTCCTTCATACTTACGTATCAAGACTCGAAAGTATCAATGGTCAAAGTGGGGGGCAAGTGGTACAAATTGTGATGGAGGGCCAGTACATGGACCGACAGATACTCAAGGACTTGTTGCGAGACGGAGAAATCACAGCGGAGGGTTACGAAAAACTCACCAATCCTGTTCGGCAGCAGGCGGTCTTCTCGCAATTGCTGTATCTGATCGGTGGACTGTTGTTGTTACTGGGTCTCGGTGTGATATCCGTATCTATTCTTAAAAAGTTCCCGTATCCAGCGCTCTTCTTGCTGCTGGGGGTTCTCTTGTCCGGTCTTTTTGCCTGGGGAGCTCTTACTTTCGGTCGCAAAAATCTCCCGATTCCCTGTCTTCTAGCCTGGATGGCGTCTTATGGAGCGAATGGGATTACGGCCATTAGCTTGCCACTCGTGATAGGTGGGCCCTTGGTACTATCCCCCTCATTTACAGGTCAGCCGTTTTCCCTTTCCCCATACGGAGACATGCTCCTTTGGACAGTATTCCTGGCTTTAGGATTGCTGTATATGCGGGTGCCCATTTTAGTCGGGGCCAATGCGCTTGTACTTTTTCGCTTGGCTGAACTGGCGACCCGCATTGCTTCGATGGGACCATCCCCCACGAGCGTTTTGACGCTCGGTTCCCATGAGGCCCTTCTGGTAATC
This sequence comes from Bacillota bacterium, assembly GCA_021846285.1. Taxonomy (GTDB): domain Bacteria; phylum Bacillota; class Bacilli; order Alicyclobacillales; family SLC66; genus JAKADD01. Next base: position 29,971 of record JAJZCB010000031.1, on the reverse strand, counting down.
GGAGGCGCTCTATATCTTGCCGTGGGCCTCTATGGAGACAAACGGTGGCAAAAGGATTACTCGTTTTGGCTGGTTGGGATTGGCGCGACTCTGCTAAGCTTAGGCATCTGGTTATGGTCCCAATTGACTGGAATGCCTGGCCTCGTATTCATGGTGACAGCGATCTCGTTAGCCCTCATCGGGTTGGTCAAATCCCGCATTGTGGTGGTGATCATCGCTGGCATCGATCTCGGTAGATACGGGATTCATGTGGTGGACGTGTGGTGGGGCCAACACTTATGGGTGGGGGTTCTTCTCACTCTGTTCGGCCTTGTTGCGTTGGGGGGAGGCGTATTTCTACGAAACCGATGGCGCTTGATACGGCGCCAACCGTTGAGAGGGAGCATTTGGTTGTGAGAAATACCAAAAAATAGATCCTGGTAACGCAAAGGTGGCACGACGTTGATCATGCCAAATGCAGCGACCATGACATCGTGGGAAGGCGGATGACTATATTGTCCGTTGTCAAACTGGGAATCCCCGCTCGGAGCATAGAAATCGCGACCATCCCCGTCACCTGCGCGGGGCCCTTCGCGCCAACTGCTGGGAACTGCCACGGAATAGCCCCACCCTCGGTTGCGGTATGTGCGATAGGTCACTCCCGCTGGGGTTGCGTACGAAGTGGCGGAGAATACCGGTGCAACCGTGAGCAGCAAGCTGACGGCTGCCGCGATGGGATACATTCGCTTCATTGACATGTCGACCTCCTGATTATCTTTTTACGGAAGCCACGACCATGTGCGCCCGCCGTCGGTGGTCCGCAGCAATCCGTTTTGCACGAGCATCCAACCAACTTTCGATGTGACAAAGTCGATCTGGGCATTGTTCGGCGCCCAGAGCTCGGGATTGTCAGCGAATGTAACCGCAGTCCAGGTGCGCCCGCCGTCCGCCGTCTTCAGAAGCCGCGACAGATAGAGGTCTCCGCGGTTCGCAGGCCAGACATAGTAGGTCATCCATCCAACATCGGAATTGATAAAATCCATAGAGCCGATTTGCGCCACCGTGCTTGGCTGCCGCCAAATGATGCGCCACCGTTTGCCTCCGTCCGCTGACGTCTGCACTGTAAGGTTGTGTCCACCATTTTGATACAGATTCCCAGAGCTGGCGCCGAAGATGACCCCGTGTGCAGCCCACGAGTCTATCCAACTGATTCCGACCGCCCAATTGGTGGGGGCAGCGATTCTCCAGTGCCTACCCCCGTCGGACGTGGTATATATGTTCTCCAGTCCGTTTACACCCCTTATTTCAAGTACGCCATCATTCGCATTCCAAAAATGCAGCGCGGTGATCTGGCTGCTGTCGTACAACCGACCGGGAATTTGCGCCGCCAGCGTCCAGTGGGTTCCTGCATCCGTTGTCCGATAGAGATCCTGCAGGTTGTTTGTCACATTTTGCGCTACGATCCAGCCGTCTTTTGCATTGGCAAATGTGAGTGTGGCCCCGTCCAGTTGAGTTCCGGGGATGCGGCCGGTCAATCGCCATGTCTGTCCGCCGTTCTTCGACGTGAGGAAGGCAGAGTAGTCAGAGGCATCGCCGACGCCATAGCCCAGACGAGCCGACACAAAGTGCACACCCTCAGTGGGAGAATACCGCGGCAAGATTTGCGTAAAGGTTCGACCTCCATCCACCGTCTTGAGGACGAATCGGTAGTTGATGTTGTACCCTGTGACATATCCCACCTGCCGACTGACGAGAACCGCGTTACCCGCGCTGCGCGCCCGGTCTGCGCCGACGAGGTGGAAGTGGCGTCCACCGTCCGTGGTGATGTCAAGACCTGCGGCCATAGGCAGTGCGCCCATCCCGTCCGGGATCCAACCGTAGTTCGGCGTGAGAAATACGGGCGTGCCCACGCCCAGGGGATCCCCATGTTGCAGCAGGTGCTTCTGCACAAGGGTCCAATGCAGACCCCCATCTACTGTTTTGTACAGTTGATCGGTCATAGTGGCCACGCTGGATGTGATAAGCCAACCGTCGGATGCGTTCAAAAAGGCGATTCGAGTGGACGACGGCGCCGGTTGAATCCGTTTCATCTGCACAGACCAGGTGCGGCCGTTATTGGCTGTGTGGAGAACGGCCACGCGGTCTTGCGCATCTGCGGGGGGGTGGGACGGCAAGGCCACGATCCCCGCCACCCATCCCTCGCCGCCCGCGACGAAGTTCATGGACTGCACGGTGAAACCCGAGTGGTCGATGGTCAATGCGCGCCAGGTGCGCCCACCGTTCGCTGTGGCCATAAAGGTGTGTCCGATAAGCGCGTATATGTCCGTGTTTGACACGCAGTGTAGTTGCTGCGCGGTCGCGACCAGTGAATGGGTGACCGGTTGGCGGTACATCACCGTCCAGTGCGCGCCGGCATCCGTGGTGCGAATGATGGCCCAGAAACGAAAATCGTTGTAATAGGGGCCGGTCGAGTCTTCACCTGCAAGCGCATAGCCCACTGTTTGATTCAAGAACCGCATCTGCCGGATCGACAGATTCCCGGTAGAGTGTGTCGTCCATGACTGCCCGCCGTTCGTCGTATGCATGAGAGTGTTGGCCCCAGAGGCCAACCAGCCATCGTTCGCGCTGACAAAGCTGATGGCGCCGTAGCTTTCTGCAGGCGGTTGACCCATGATGCGCGCGTTGGCTGTCTGTGTGATGTCCGGGCCGTCGGGTATTTTGGAGGTGTGGGTGGAGGCAGGCGGTGTGATGTGGGGGTGGACACCGTGGGTGCTGGCGCCAAGGGCTCCGTTGGCATTGGTGTTGGCGGCGGCGACTTCATTGACTCCGGCGCCGATGGCCCAGACCGGTTGCCCTCCCACCGCGCTGATCAACCCCGCAACAGCAAGGACACATAGCACAAATGCCCCAAGGGCCCGCGCGTTACTCTTCTTGTCCATTCACTCAATCCCCTATGGCGATTGTGTCTCTTTGTGCGCATAAGATAGACGATGGAAGGGCATCGATGGTTACAAGGCATGTAGAACGGATCATGATACCCTGCCACAGGCTGTCCGGTGCATTGACATCCGCGAAGGAATTTTTGGAAACTCAATCAGTCACATCAGCTGGTTCGTTCTCTATGCTGCACTCACTTGTCGAGGTCTCCTACCCGCCCACTTTCCATAGGGGGTGTGACTCTGCCTCACGGAAATCGCGATATACGTAAAGCGTAGCGAACAGCACGGTAATGGCCAGGCCGCAGATCAACAATAACCCGCGAACAGGGATCTGGTTTCGTTCCAAGAGAAAGGATGACACGGTGTAGCTTACCGGCACAAGCCCCATCGACATCAGGGTCAGCACAGACATGGTGCGACCCAGTTTGTTCGCGGGTACAATCGTTTGAATGTATGTGAGAAATGGAATATTGACAACGCTGACCGCCATCCCCATGATTACCATGAGTCCTATCCCCGCCCAAGGTGCGTGTACGAATCCGATTCCGGTCATGGCCATGCCCATGATAGAACCCAGAACTCCCAGCCATAAAAACCGCCCGCGAAATCCGCGCATGACGAATACAACCAAACCGCCAAAGACTGTTCCCAGGCCAAATCCGGCTTCATACATTCCGTAAGTACCACCCGTCCACCCGAAACTCTTGATGAGTACGGGTATGCCAATATTGATGGGCCCCATGAACAACAGGTTGATGACAAGGGAAATCATCATAACAATTAAAAGGATGCGAACCGACCATACATATTGAACGCCCTGCGCAATATCCCGCCAAATCGAAACGGATTCGGCAATCTCCGGTGGGGCCGGACTCGCAAGATCGCTCTGGCTTCGCAAGCGCAACCGGGAGAGCATAGCCGAACTTAGCGCAAAGACAACGGCAATTACCATAAACATATCCTGATAGACATGGAACAGTAACAGTCCAGCAGCCAGGAGCGGACCAAGAACCATGCTGAGTTGTTGACCTGTTTGAACCAGACTGTTGGCTTTAGCCAGACTCGAGGCAGGTACGGCGCTAGGCACGATAGACCCGCTCGCCGGGTAAAAGAAAGCGTCAATGATACCGAATAACACCGCCATGGCATCAATAATTGCAATGGGCGGTTTCCCATTCAGGAAGATCAACAGGACGGCAAATCCGGCTAGAATCAAAGCGCGAACCAGTAACGACAACATGAGAATGCGCTTGCGATCGATACGATCCGCCGCCGCACCCCCCAAGAGCATGAACACAATGCGCGGAATGGAGGCAAAAGTCAACGTAGTACCCAGTGCAAATTCTGATCCGGTTACGTTTAGAACAAACCATCCCAAGACGATGAAATAGGCGCCGTCGCCAAGCGCAGATAACCCGGTTCCGATCATCAAGCTCAAAAAGTTTCGGTCTTTCCACAAACGAAATACCGTGTCCGTCGATACGACGTCAGGCTCCCCCGGCGCTGGAATCATCCCGTACAGCCTCCTGTTTCGCGGTAACTTCGCCAGTACGCGGGTTCACATCGATTCGATATCCCTTAGGGGCGCCCGGTTCCTCGACCTTGAAACTCTCTATATCGGTCAAGAAACCAATGCTCGTCATGAAAAATATCTCCCCTGCACCTGACTCTGCCTCTTTCGATTCCTCATCCTGCGCGGTACGCGCCTGATCCAGTTCGCTAAGCTCTCCCATGAGTGCTCGGTACTTCTGCTGCCACGCCAGCAATTTCTCGCGGTCCGCCCGAACTTCCCACATCCCGTGAAGCAACGGGAGACTGGTATCATCCCGATTCTGGCTCACGTGGAAATATTCCTCGCGTGTCTCATATACCCTCGAGAGGGCCATTCGCAACTGATTGGCCAGCACCTCTTGCATGACGGAGGGGTCAACCTGCGTAGACGGGAGCAGGTCCTCACTCAGCACGTAGTCAATGGCAGCGGCGCGATAAAACTTTTGCACGATCCCATTTTTCTCTTGCGTCCGAACGACCTCAATGAATCCGTGACTTTCCAGTTCGCGCAAGTGGTAGTGAACTTTAGACGCCGGCATTTGCAGTTGGTCTCCCAACAATTTACCGGTCGCTTCCTGTGTGATTAGCATGGTTAGCAACCGGATGCGGAGGGGGTCGCTGACGACTCGAAGTTGCTCCGGTGTTTCTATGACAAAGTAATGCTTCATGCAAACCATCCCTTTCGGAATACCGAGATCTCGCAACTTATACTGTACGTTATAAATTAGTTGAACGTTTATCTGCAGTATATGGTCTGACGCGCATTTTTGCAATGGAGTCATCATGGCTCGTCTGCATCCGGTGAGCCAGTGGAGATCGCAGCAAAGACACCTCAAACTGGCGATCTGGAGCGAACATTGACCATCGCCCTGTAGGTGGCCTGACCGCCAGGAATGCGTTTGTCCGCCCCAGGCATGGCGATCGGCAACAAACCCTCCGATGCCTGAACAGACAATGACGAGGAACCGTCTGTCAGTTGGTTGATGCCAAACCATCCATCGCGTACCCAGATCGCTCCTGGCACAATGCGCGAAGAAACAAATGCCTTCGCCCGGAATGCCGACTTGTCATTGTACACTTCCACATCCGCACCGTCGACAATGTTCCGGTCAGTAGCGTCCTGCGTGTGGATCCAAACCACCGGTTCCGGTTCGCGCTGATGTAGTTTGGATAACATTTTCCCTTCGTTGTAAAACGAGTGAAAGGCCAGACCGGAACGACCCGTTCGCAAGTCGAGAGGATACAACTCCCTTGACTCTGGTGACGGGGCACTCGCCAATTGGGGAACGGGAAGCCTTGGCAAGTCCAGTGACTCCAACAAGTCAGAGGCGAACTCAATCTTTTGGGAAGGCGTATGAAATACCAATCGCGCGTGACCCACCGGTTCGGCCTGACGGGACCACTGGCCGCCATTGGCGCGTAACGCATTCACCGTAACCTCCGGACCGATTCCCTGAAGCATCTGGTTCAATCCTTCTTCTTGTGACGCAAAAGGAACCGCCTGCGGGAGACGCAACCTGCTGGCAAGCGTGGAGAGAATCGCGCTCACCGATCGGGTTTCTCCAGCGGGTTCGCGGATCTGATCCATCAGATACACATACGTGTCCGTTGCCTTGAGGCCTACCTCCTCCACCCAAACGGTAGCAGGCAGCGCAATGTCCGCCACCCGCTGCATGGTCTGATTGAGGACAAGGTCGTGGGCGACCACGCACTCGACATGAGACAGTGCAGCCTCTACGCGTGCGGCGTCCGCAAACGAGGACAGGAAGTTGGTTCCGAAAAGAAAGAGCGTGTCGATGTCACCACTCTCCAGAACCCGAACCATCTCCTCCATGTGGGAAGGGGCATGCTGCGCAACCGGGAGCGCACCGGGGAACCCGGCATAGTTTCGCGCCTGTACGAACCCCCGATGTCGCGGACCAAATCCCGTTCCCGGCTTCCCCACATGCCCGGTTAGCGCCGGAAGACACGCGATCGCTCGGCTGATGAGCCAGCCGCTTTGCCCCTTAAATAGCGAACTCCCGCCCATGAGAATCATCGACGCCGACGATGTCGCGTATTGTCTGGCCAGTTCCACGATCCGAGGCTCGGGCACTCCTGTCACTTGCGCTGCCCAAGCAGGGGAATATCCATGAAGAGATTGCGCAAATTCCTCATATCCCGTTGTCCAATGCTCGACAAAATCGCGGTTGACATAGCCGTCGCGTACGAGAACGTGCGCCATACCCAGCGCCAACGCGGCATCCGTGTCCGGATGGATCAAGAGAACCTCATCGGCGATCCTGGCGGTTTCCGATTGTCGGCAATCGATGGCGACCAGGGTAGCGCCACGCTTCTTTGCCTCCATCAAATAGGGTCCCGTGGTCGGTTGACTGACCACATTCCACCCCCACACGAGAATACACTCCGCATGCTGGGCCATATCTTCCTTCGTGTTGGTTTCCACAATTCCCGTCGCCGCCAAACCAAACGCACCGGCCGCTTCACCAGATCATCCATAAGGGGATCCCAGTTCCTCGGTTGCCATTCTCCCTTGCGATTTTTTCTTTGCAGCGGCCGCAAAAGCCTCGCGGAATCATCGATGATTTCATGCACACTTTCGCCCAACCGTGGAATCTTCTTGTGCCCAGTGACGCGTGTAGGGCCTGCGTTCCTGTCTGTACCTGTCTGTTCACTCGAAAGCCATGGCTCCGAAAGCAAAGCGATGGCCACCGCAGAGATCATCAGTGAGTTTTCTGGTATTCCTACGATGTGCATGGATGACCTCCGTGAATTGCACATTCCTGCCATACAATCAGCAGACGAATTTCTCCGACGTGGATGTTTGCGTGCCGACGAATGGCCGTCTTATTTGTCCTATGAAGTTTTCCACTCATGTATACACTGGGTATATACGAAACCGGAAGGTCGTGGTACTATTGAGTCAAGAAGAAAAGAAAGGATCGGTCTATGTGACAACTGCAACCGTACGTAAGTGGGGCAATAGCTTGGCCGTCCGCATCCCTCAAGACGTTTCTGAGCTAGTACAATTCGCCGACGGATCAGAGATTGAAATGTACGTCACTGAGAACAAAGAAGTCCTTCTGCGCCCGGCATTCCCATCCGCCGACAATCAAGAAGCCCTGCGTAAACATTTCCTGATGCTCCGCGCGAAATGCAAGCCGGATATGGTTGCTCACGAAGAGATCTTTAGCGATCCAACGGGGGATGAGATCATTTAATGGCGCTCACAGGACATGTGGAACGTGGGAGCGTCGTATGGTTGAATATGCACCCGACGCGGGAACACGAACAAAACGGCTGGCGCGCCGCAATTGTACTGTCGGACGGACTTATTGATCCGGAAAATTCTAAATTTGCGATGATCGTTCCTGTTACGACACAAGAAAAGCATTATCCTTTCGAGGTTACGGTTCCCTCGGGGGTCGACACGACCCATCCCAGAGTTCCGTTCACGGAACTGAGCGGTGTCGTGCTCACTGATCAAGCAAAGTCCCTCGACCTGAACGCGAGAAATGCCGTGGTCATTGGTAAAGTGGACCCGACATCAAATTTCTACCAACATGTGGTCACTAATGTGCGTTCTATTCTCGCCTAATCATGAGAAACTATGAAATCGTCCGGCACGAAAAGAACCAACAGTTTGCTAAGGGGCCGGCTGAGGTTTCTTCTGGGGTCAAATGAGGACTTCGAAACGAAAGCAGCTTCAACTTGTATTGACTCTGGCCAAATCACCTTACGATCGATCACTATGAAAAAATAATGCTTCACGCAACCCATCCCTACTTCTCAGAAGAATCTGCGTGTGAAGAGCATCTGATTCAATTGCGTTGGAAGGAAGGATTTCGGTGCCCTAAGTGCGATAGCACCGAAGCCATGTTGGTGCACGCAGCACATCGAAGAGATGCAGAGACACGGGTTCCGCTTTTCCTCATTGGTCTTCTCAACCACAGAGGGTTTGGGGAACGTAATCAAGGCTATTCTTTTCTACGAGCCATTTCTTCTGCAAATTGTGCGATCCTTCGAGCCGCCCGCCGATACACTTGATCCTTATCTCTCGGGCCAATTGCGATGATTTCCATCATCACCGTTTCGTCTTTCTGAACGGGCCGATATACAATCCGCAATCCAAGGTGCTTGGGTTTGATCCTCACAAACCCGTGCAATTCTCCGTGAAGCGGTTCTCCAATCCCCTTCGGCTTGCACAAGGGGCCTCGCATGGCGCGGGCGCGAATCAAAGCCAAAATGGTTTCCTGTATATTGGGATCAAACGAAAGAAAGTCATTCCGCGCATCACGACCGAAATGCACCGTCACTCGGTACTCGTCAAATAGCGAAACAATCATCGACTCGAATTCCATCGTTCAATCCTCATCTTTGGCAAAGTCTTCACTCATCGCGACAATTCGATCCACATCCAAATCGAGACCCGCCACGACCTGTCCCAGGGGAATATCCGCTATGGCATCCTTTCGTTCTCTCGCCACTTCATCCATCCCGTCATCGATGGCTTGCTCTACAGCCTCCCGGTACATCAACAGTTCCTCAAAGTACTCCAGGTCCGCGATGACGGCCCGCGCATCCTTCTTTCGATCATTTTGAATCACGAAAACCTCATCGCTAACCCGTTCTGCATAGGAATCCAAAATCTGTGTCAGCTTCTTGCTTCGGGTGATATCCTGAATATTTAACACCCGCTCCTTCAGAAATTTCAGATGGTCTGCACGCATTGCCGTTTTCACGCTTGTTCTCCTCCCGAAACAGTCTTCCATTCATTCTTGATTCATTATCCCATTTGAAATGTGAAACTGCAACACATCCCGAACGTGCGTCTATCGGACCCGCAACGTCCATCCGGCGGTTTGTGCATAGAAAACTTCCTGCACCGCCGCGGGGATCTCTCCGGGGATTCGCACCGCCACGGTTTTGTCCGCCAAAAACACACTGGGTTGGGCGCTCATGGGGATGTCCGCCTTGCGCAGCAAGTGATCGACGAGCGCCATGAGGGCTTGCTGGTTGACACTTTGCGCCACCTGCACCGGGACGCCGATCTGTTTGAAGCACGCCTTCAGCCATTCACCATGGGTGTTCCCCAATTCCGGAGTTAAGAATCCCAGTTCCACACGATCCCCATACCAGGACTTGCGATATAGTGCAATGTTTCGTTGCTTCGCCTCGTGCTCGATCCACGTTAACGCATCGTGCATCGTCATCGCACCGGGTTTTGCCGGGTGGTCTTGTCCACTGCTTTCGTCCGTCGAACGAAGCCGCAATTCCCATCCGGTCTCCCTATGAAACGCTGTTTTCGCCGCTTCCCAAGCCGGGCCAATCCCGTCCGTCCTGACCTCCACCGATTTGTGAGCCGGATGCAGGGATGGTTGAGCCAGCACGCGTCCGCCCGCGTTCTCGATGCATGTCTGGGCTGCGATCGAGAGTTGCGTCTGGTTGGTGGTCGTGGCCCACTCGACGCGCCAACCGGTTTCGCGTACAATATGCTCTTCACATGCCTTGGCCTCGGGGGTGTTGATCACCGCGTCCGGGAACCACACGATGACCCGAAGAACTCCGGCCGCCGGATCCACGCCAACTTTGGACACGTGAAAGGATTCCGGCAGGAGCGCCTTGGCGGCCCGCATGGCATCGTTTTGCTCCACGCGTGTCGAAGCGGTCGGCGACGCGGCTTTCATTTGCAACGAGACCGCACCGCCAACCGTCTGTGTCAACTCGGTCTCCACCGCGGAACGAACCGCATCCGACATTTTGCCATACACGGGCATGACGATGCGTTGTTCGTCTGTAAACAGTTGTGGTCCGCCAACGGTCACCGCGACACCCTGCTTTTGCAACACCCGTTCGACGTGGTGAATCAGCGTCGGTGCGTGAACAAACGGTTCAATGCGGTACGGCCATCCGTTCCAAGCGCGATCTTCGACCTGTTTGCGCAGATCCAATGGAATCGCCCAGGGAAAAGCCAGAAACACCCGGTGCTGTTTGTTCTGACGATCCGCTTCGATCTTACGCAGTCCGTAAGGTTCCAACTTCTGCGCGATCCAATCCTGTCCTGTGGCATCCGGGGGCACGACCATGCCGCGGTGTCGAGCTATGTGGTATGCAATGCGTTCAGTCGGCCGGTATCCGTACAAGCGATTCTCCGCCGCGCTGGCTTCTGCCGCTTCCCACAGACCAAGCAGATAGCGATCAGGAAGTTCACCGGAAGGCACACGCCCCAGCGTTTCCAATACATCGGCACTCTCCGCTTGGATTACCGTTTGATTCCACTGCTCAATGGCGACCTTCTCCCCCTCGATGGCTCGAATTACGCCCAACGCCAGCGAATCTTCCCATACGCATAACGCAATCTGTCCGGGTCGAACGAGTCCGCGTATCGGCTTTCTTCGGGTTTTTGGGACGACTTGCAACGTGTCGCCAACGCGGGGTATCTGCACGACACACGAAGCCAGTTCCCGCTTTAGACCCTGCTTCGCCTCGTCATCGCCATGCACCAGCCAGACCGCTTCCGGTTCGACCTGTTGGACCAACTGGGCCAGTTCGCGGCGGTCAGCATGAGCGGACAAGCCATACAATTCGACGCGCCCCTTCACGGGGACGACCCGGTCCGGCAGGATCCAGCGCCGTTCCCCGACGGGTTGCTCGACGAGCCGAAGCAGTTGCCGGCCCGGAGACTCCTCGTCCTGGTAGCCACACAAAAAGACCGCGTTTTGTTCGTTTCCCATGATACCCTGCGCATACTGCACGGACGGACCGCCGCTCAGCATGCCGGACGAACTGATGATACAAGCCGGCTTGCCCTGAAGAACCTGCTGCCGTTCTTCCCCGCGACGAATGAACTGGACGTCGTCAAGCGGGAACAGGCGGCCTCTTTCATGCAGCTTGCGCTTGGCCGGGCCGCGCAGCAGGTGCGGATAGGATTCGTACACCGGACAGATCGAGCGCACCAAGCCATCCACCACGATCGGGAATTTGGGAATAGACCGATTGTGCGCCATGGCGTCCAGCAGAATCATCAGCACTTCTTGCGCCCGCCCGACGGCGAATGCGGGGATCAGAACGAATCCCCCGCCCTCGATCACCTGGGACACCTGCTCGACGAGCGCGCGTTCTTGCAACGCTCGCGAATCGTGCAGACGCGCTCCGTACGTCGATTCCGTAATCACCACATCGTACGTGTCCCCTTTGGCGATATGCGCTCCTCCGATCAGTCGGCCCGGTGTGATCGACACGTCTCCGGTGAACAGGACCCGTCCTTCGTCTGTCGCAAAGCCGATGGACACCGCCCCGAGAATATGGCCGGCGGTGTACGTTGCAATCTGGATGTCGTTCCACTCCAGCGTGCGATCCTGCGGGAGGATGCGCACACGATCCCACAGGGCGATCAGCTGCGCCTCCGTGAAAAGGGCCGTCTTCCCTTCGGCCTCCCCCAGCCGCAAGGCATCCTGCAACATGATCCGTGCGATGTCTGCCGTGGGCGCCGTCATGAAAACCGGTGCATCCGGGTACAGGTGGGAAACGGTCGGCAGCGCGCCAATGTGGTCGTGATGGGCGTGGGTGATGAAGATGGCCTGGATGTGAGCCTGGTCCCGTTCCAGGACGGCCAGATCCGGGAGCGGGTTTTGCTCGTCCATGCGAGCGCCGGCGTCAACGAGCCACTGCGCCTGTTGTGTCCGAAACCAAAGGCAGGTGGCGCCAATGTCGGCGCCGCCGAGAAAGGTGACTTGCATGGTACAACGCTCCTCTTCGTTGGGGCTGTTCTGCCAAGATATTCGGACTGTGGAGAGCTAAGCCTGGCGATCCGCTCACGACAGGAAAAGGATTTGAGAAACTCGACAGTTGTCGTCACATCGCCTTTTTGGTATGCGCTTCTGCTGCTTTCGGTCATCTCTCGAAGCTCAGGATCTGCCTGCACTTCGGGCGCCATGGAGTCTGATTCATCGGCTTGAAGCTCAGTGCTCGCCTGAGTCCATTATACAGCTCAAGAGAACTGCAGCATACGGCAAGCAAGGGGCCATAGTCGGCGGCAACGCGGCACCCGTATCCGGATAGACCTCCGTGGCGCTTGCGCGCCGCCAACAATCGGCAAGTATGACTGCGCTTCTCTGTTCACTCGAAAGCCATGGCCCGAATGGCCCGAATCGCCAGAACCAAAGCCACCACCAAGGTCAACGCCCCATACGTCCAAGCGTAGCGCACCCCGACGACCGACAACGAGGTGGCGGGGACCAGCGAAAGAGACAGGAAACTCGACCCAACCGACGTATCCACAGCAGTACCGAGATTCAGCCCCATCCTCTGCACCGCACCCAGTGTCGATTGTACATCCGTCCCGGCCGCCCCGAGTAGAGAGGACAAATTACTCGGGAAGAAGATCCCTGCCCCCATCCCGTAACTAAAGAGCAGCTCGGCCATGACAAGCGCCGAAGAGCGGGGGGATAGGACTGCGAGCGCTCCGAAAGAGATTGCCATCACAAGAAGGCCGAAAGCGGTAAGTCGCATCGCCCCCACACGGACGATCCAGCGCCCGGACGCACGTGATAGCAGAATTAGGCCGAGAGGAGCCGCCATATTGACCAAACCTGCCGCGGATGGAGACATGTGCTGCACGCGTTCGAGCACAAACGGGGGGATCAAGAAACCGAGCGACGTCGCCCCGCCGACTGCCATAATGCCGATGAGTGACGCCGCAAAGGTGCAGTTTCGCCAGAGTGTGCGCGGGATGATCGGCGTCCGGTTAGATCGCTCCCACCGCCATAACAAAACCCCGCCCGCGATCGCCAGGAGCGCCCAAAGCAGACGCATGTCGGGGTTCACATTCCCGTCGGTCGCCAGCAGCACCGTGAGCACAGTAAATGCGAGCCAAGCGTTCCCGGTCACGTTGAGCGCATGGGTCCCCAGTGTACGCGGCACGCGGTGACGCAGCCGATAGCCATAGAACCATGTGACCGTGATGATGGGTAGATTGATCCAGAACAGCCACCGCCAACTGAGTACCGAAAGGATCAGACCACCGACGCTTGGACCTGCAATCGGTCCCAGGCCCTGAAACACCGCCAGGGCGCCCAGCGACACACTGCGCCGCTCAGGCGCAATGGTCGTGGTCACAAGCGACGCCGCCGTAGCCTGTACCATTGCCGCGCCAATCCCTTGTACAGCGCGTGCGGCGATCAGCATAGCGAGTGATGACGCCGCTCCGCACAAGGCAGACGAGAGACCAAAGAACAGCAGCCCCCACAAGAAGATTCGCACACGTCCGATGCGATCCGCCCACCTACCCCAAAGCATCATCGTCGCAGTCAGCGACATCGCGTATACGATTACCGTCCACGTCACCTGCGGCACAGACGACTTCCACGCCGACTGCAGCGTGGGCAGCGCAATATTGATGACCCCAGTGTCGAGTGTGGAGAGAAAGAGCCCCAAGCCCGCCACCCAAAGAATGCCCCGTTCCCAGCTTGGCGCCTGATTCATGTTTGCACCTCCTTGCAATCATAGGGATTGTAACCGCCAGAAACTTCGGTTACGCTCGAAATGACAAAATAACGAGGAGATACGTTGCATGGATATCTATGAACCGGTCACGAAAGTCGCGCAACTGATTGGCGATCCCAGGCGGGCGACCATCCTCATGACTTTGGTGGATGGGCAAGCCTGGCCAGCCGGTGACCTTGCGCAAGTGGCAGGGATCTCCCCCTCCACCGCCAGTGATCACCTTGGTCAATTGGTCTCAGGCGGTCTGCTCACCGTAGTTCAGCAAGGACGACACCGTTACTATCGCATTGCAAATTCCGATGTTGCGCAGATCATGGAGTCACTCGCCTCCGTCGCACCGCCCGGACCGATCCGCTCTTTGCGTCAATCCGATCTGCGCAAGGCCTTGCAGTACGCGCGCACCTGTTACGACCATGTGGCGGGTTACGTGGGTGTAGCCGTCACGGAGGCCGGTATCCGGCGCGGCTATTGGAACCAAGAAGAAGCGGGATACTGGCTCACCGATGCGGGGCTGGCATGGCTGCAAGAGATCGGGGTTCCCTGCGACGCGGGCCAGCGGTCTATCCCCACTCACATCGACTGGACGGAACGCGCCGGACATCTGGCCGGCCCCCTCTCCGTGCGGCTCACCGCCCGCTTGTTTGAACTCGGTTGGTTCACGCGCGGCACGGGAACGACCATCGCCAGTAAGCGGACCGTCGTTGTGACAGAGGCTGGCAAGGATGCGTTTCGTCAGCATCTGGGGCTCGAATTTCGGAACGCACGTTCTTGACTTGCTGTGGATACTCTTCTACACCTCGGCGCGAAAGGTTTTCCCGAGCTCTGCTCCAAGGCCGAAGTAGTGACGAAAATTATAAATGAGCGGGCTCCACTTGGCGGGATCGATGTGTTGCTCTCGGCTCACGATCCCCTCGTGGGCATGCACTGTCAGCGCCTCCACCTCTACGATGGCAAACCGGACCGGATCCCCTGTCAGTCGAATGTCTACGAGCCTTCCTTCGATCTGAATGGGGCATTCTGCGATGCGCACCGCCTTACCCTGCTCTGCGACAAGGGCAGTCAGCCCCGAAGCCGCAAACTTATTCTTTTCATACCGAAATTGATCCGCCTTCGCCTCGGGCACGGGATTCTTTCCGGTCAGCGGGGCCAGCGCCTCCACCCGCGACCACATTGCGGGATCCGGAAGATTGATGACGCATTCCCCGCAACGTCTTAGATTCTCCAGACCCTTTCCGCCTTCCCCGAGTCCCAGAATCACTCGATTGCCCAAGGCCCACGCCGACGACATGGGCGTGATATTGGACGTTCCGTCCTCGTTGACGGTGGTCAGGAGTACGACCGGTGTACCGTAGTACAGAATTTTAGGCTTAACGATGCGCGTACGCGGTGTGCGAACTGCCGATGACATGATGCAGCCTCCCTTTCCAGTGTGCTTGCTCTGACTCTGACTCTTGGCCTGACTGTTCTACTGTTCTATTGTAACTCCCCGATCATTCGGCTATCATCGAACTATGATTGCAGGGAAGGGGATGCCCATGAGCACCACGCCGAACATCGCCGAAATGGCCGCTCTGATCGCGGATCCGTCTCGGTCCGCCATGCTGCTCGCGCTCCTCGGCGGGCAAACGCTGCTCGCCAGCGAACTCGCCCTTCAGGCCCGAATTACTCCGCAAACGGCCAGTACGCATTTGGCCAAATTGGTGGAAGGCCGTTTACTCACTGTGCAATCTCGCGGCCGTCATCGGTACTTTCGTTTGTCCTCCGCCGAGGTGGCGCACGTGCTCGAATCGCTCATCACGATCGCTCCCCCCGTGAAGGTGCGATCGCTGCGACAATCCGACCAAACAAAAGCGTTGCACTGCGCGCGCACGTGTTACGATCATATAGCGGGAGAAGTGGGCGTTGCCGTGGCGGAGACCATGGTGCAGAGACAGTGGTTGGTCTTGGGAGAAAAGGAGTTTACCGTGACCGCTGCGGGTCGAGTCGGCCTCTTGCCACTTGGCATCGACGTAGCCGGGTTAACTCTCGGACGAAGGGCGCTGGCAAAACCCTGTCTGGACTGGAGTGAACGGAGATATCATGTGGCTGGAGTACTTGGCGCTTCCCTTGCCGAACTGTTCTTCTCACGTGGTTGGATCGTGCGCTTACCGGCCACTCGAGCGATCCGGGTGACGAACCTGGGCACGGCAGGATTTGCACAGTATTTTGATCTGCCATCGGAGAAGCTGAACCGGCTGCCGTCTTGAGCCTCACCCCTCCAGGAAGACTCTTCCTTGGAGTATGCTATTTTTGAAGCATCACGATTCACGATGTTGCTAGGTGTAACTGACACACGGGAGGCGAAGGAATTGGCTATATTGGTGACTGGCGGACTCGGTTATATTGGGAGTCATACGTGTGTCGAGCTTTTGGAAGCCGGGCACGAGGTCGTCGTCATCGACAGTCTCGTGAACAGCAAACGCGAGGTGCTCAATCGCATTCATGCCGTAACGGGAAAACAGGTGGCTTTCGCGTTCGCCGATTTACTGGACCGGTCGGCGGTGACACGTGTTTTCCAAGAACATGCCATCGAAGGTGTCCTTCACTTCGCCGGTCTCAAAGCGGTCGGGGAGTCCGTGCGTGAGCCGCTGCGATATTACCACACGAATCTCACCGGCACACTCACCCTTTGTGAGGTGATGCAGGAATTCAATGTACGGCGCTTGGTGTTTAGCTCGTCTGCCACGGTGTATGGAGCCCAGGAAAGGGTTCCCTTGGTGGAGGATCTGGAGAAGCAGCCAGTAAATCCTTACGGAAGAACGAAGGCGATGATCGAAGACATTCTTGCCGACCTATATCGCTCTGATGAGCGGTGGAACATTGCGCTGCTTCGTTATTTCAATCCCGTCGGCGCGCACAAGAGTGGTAAAATGGGCGAGGATCCCAGTGGAACTCCCCAGAATCTGATGCCCTACATCACGCAGGTCGCGATTGGAAAGCGGAAGGAGTTATCCGTCTACGGACAGGATTACCCGACACAGGATGGCACGGGAGTGCGCGATTACATCCACGTCATGGATCTGGCCGCAGGACATCTGCAGGCGCTTGAATGGGTGCTGCGAGGCGTGGGAATCGACGCATTCAACCTGGGAACGGGAGTTGGGTACAGTGTATTCGATGTGATCGGAGCCTTCGAGAAGGCATCAGGCATCAAGATCCCCGTACGAGTGACCGCCCGACGTGCGGGCGATGTCGCGGTCAGCTATGCCGATCCGACCAAGGCCGAAGGTGTCCTGAACTGGCGCGCCACACACGGGCTTGACGAGATGTGTGAGGACGCCTGGCGCTGGCAGTTGCACAATCCACACGGGTATGATGGTTGATAGGGAGGTGTTGCTGTGGCGAAGTTGTTTGTCGTCCGCCACGCTCAAGTGACGGTCGATTTCAGCATCCCGCCTTCGGAGTGGCGTATATCGATGGAGGGGATCGATGCAACAAAAGAACTCGCTTTGAAGGAATCATGGAGCGACGTCTCCCGTATTTATCACAGCCCCGAAAGTAAAGCGATGGCCACAGCGGAGATCATCAGTGAGTTTTCCGGTATTCCTACGATGTGCATGGATGACCTCCGTGAATTGCACATTCCTGCCATACAATCAGAATACGAATTTCTCAGACGTGTAGGAGAATATCTTGGTGGTGCCAGAGACCCGGAATTCGAGGATTGGGACGAAGCGACCAAACGCATCGTACATGGCGTGCAGCGTATCGTGACCATGGCAAATGGAAGTTCTGCGGCGATGGTTTCTCACGGGAGAATCTTGACGGTTCTCTTTAGCCATATATTGAAACGACGCTTGCGTGTCGACGAATGGAAATCCATTCGCTTTCCTGACTTGTCCGTCGTTGATCTGGATACTTGGACGGTTGAGCGAGGATTCTTCTCAGGCACATAAACATACTGATTTGCTGACTGCAACTCGTGTTGCTCCCGGGTTGTGACTTAAAGTCGTCGGTAATCGTTATGAAAATCCCTTTGTCGGTCCGACCGGTCATTGCGCCACGAAAGTCTCGAATGTCCGACGCATTGATTAATCGATCAGGTCGATAGCGTTTGCACTGTACGATGGCATGAAAACTCAAAATACCATTGATCCTCACAATCCCCTTGCCATCGATCCCACCATCTCCGCTCTTGCCGGTCACTTTAACATCATCAAACCCAGACTCTCGTAACATCCGAATGACCAGACGTTCAAAAGCACTGGCATCCATCTGCAACAAAACATCCATGAGTTCCCCTTTCCAGGAGGTCTCAAGATTCAATTCTTCGTCATCATGTGCCTCATGGTCATCTTGATTTTGTATCTCTGCCTCCGAGGACGTTTCCCCTACAGAATCAGAGCCACTCTCTAACGCCCGAACACGAGATACCACGTCATTCGGGTCAACTTGGGTAGTGCCTGCGCCATCCTGAGTGAACACCCAAACGCCGCGTGCAGAGTTTCCAACAAACCATATTTCTTCAAATACGTTCGAGCCCATGCCAGTCTATAAGCTAACTCGGTCTGACCACCAGTGCCGTGTGGAATTCCGGCTATATGATCAGGAATATTCATGATTCTCACAACTTCTCTAGATGATGTATGAATGCGATAGCGGTCGGATATATATGAATGATGGGAGGTAATGAAATGGACGGTATTGACGAAAAGTACGGTGACGAATATACTCACACTCACGGGGAGGTGCACAAGCCAATGAGTGTGGTGCGACGTGTCGTTGAGACAAAACCGGAATGGATCACGACGGGAGAAGCAGCCCGACTTCTTCAAGTCGGCTCCATCAACACCGTGAAGAGGTGGGCTCGCGAAGGGAAACTCCGTTACCGCAGACCGGGCGGAGAGCAAGGTCGGATGCAAATAGAACGGTCCTCCGTAGAAAGTCTGCTTCAATCTACGGATTCAGAACTCCTTGCGATTCAAAGGTCAGAACGGGCATGGGACAAATTGGGTGCATTCGGACGAGAAATGACGCATGCAGAGATGGATGAACTGGAAGCCGATCGAAAAGGCAAACTTCCCTGGCGAGAGTCTACATGATTAAAGCAGTATGTGACACCAGTGTGCTGGTTCCTCCATCCACGCGCAGGCGGTTGGTGCAGGCTGCACGAGAGAACCTATTCGTTCCCTATTGGTCCCCTTGGATTATTGGCGAACTGTACCGGGTGTTGATGTGGCAATGGTTCGACGAGAAGCGAGGGAACTATGCGCTATGCGCCAGGTTAAGCAATATGATGATGGAGCAGATGTCCGCATACTTCCTCGTCGCAGATCCAAAACCCCCACTTGACGCGGGTTGGCCAAATCTTAGCGATGAAAATGATGCCCCCATTTGGGCGTCAGCCAAATGGATTCAAGCGAATTATTTGGTTTCGAGCAATGTCAGGCATTTTCCGCCGAAGGACAATGACCGGCACGTGTACGAAGGGATTGAGTACATAACGCCAGAACGATTTCTTCGCGTGATTGGGGTTGAGATCGAAAAAGAATAGTAAGAGAAAACCGCTCGGTCGTTTGTCCAGGCGGTCGAGGTTCGTTCATGATCATGTTTTTTCATTTTTTCCCTACCCTTGATAGACCGAGATGGCGCCAGTTTACGTTGGGCCATTGGCGAAAATTACTCATGTCGCTCAGCCACTTCATTTCCTGCCCCATAGATGGACGTATTTCTCGACCATTGCAATATTCTTATGACGCATGATACGCTTTAGTGAGGGATATCACGACTGTCCCTTGCCCGGAATGAACACTTGACACACGGAGTCGTCCTTCGTCAGCTTTTCAATTCGCTCCATCAAGTCATGGGAAGAGCAGATAATATCCATCATTCATCACCTCTCAGTGCTCGCCTGAGTCCATTATACAGCCAAAGAAAGCGACAGCATACGGTGCACGAACGAGTTGGGCCCGTGCAACAAACATATTCTTGCCGCTCATCTGGATTCCTGTGTGAACGGTTTGGCTTTATGTCGACTGCGGCATTTGGGCTTGCCCGTCATGTGTAAGCATGCCTGTCACCGTTTTTCATGTGCGTACATTCAGGCCCACTCACTCCAGCCAGAGTGCGGTCCAGACTGGCCTGTGACAGTCATGTCGCCTACGTTCAGGAAAGTTTTCATGCGAGAATTCACGAATCAGGAAGGAGTATCCATCCCACTCTCGAATAAAATCTTATGCATGCATCTCAGAGCATCACAGATTCCCCTCGGAGGAGAGTGGAGTTGGGGAGGTATTGGGATGGAGGAATTTTGGAGACAAAATGGGTGGAACATCGCGTATAGACATAAGATGCCTGGAAGGTCAGGACAATTCGCGTCATTGGATGACTTGCCCTTACATCGTGTTGCTATAGAATACCTTAGGCGAAATTATCCATCGGGAATCTACCGTCATCAACGGGAGGCGATGGATGCATTTTGTCGTGGTGAACAGTCCTGTATGACGACGGGTACATCCTCCGGTAAGACGCTCCCCTTTCTCGCGGGCGCTGTTGACTTGCTGGCGAACTCTCCCCAATCCAAAGTCCTCGCCCTTTACCCAATGAAAGCTTTGGGCTATGAACAAGAGGAGCGGTGGCAGAGCGCCCTTGAGGATTCCGGCCTCAAGGCTCTCGTCGGCAGAATTGACGGCGATGTCAAAAGCAAAGACGAGCGGATTCGCATCTTGACGCAATGCAACGTCGTGGTGATGACGCCTGACGTTGTCCACGCTTGGCTACTGCCCAATGTCGGTGAACCGAAGATAGCAAAATTCATTCGCGCCATAAAGATGATTGTTGTCGATGAAGTGCACACCTACACGGGAGTATTTGGCTCGAATTCCGCCTTTCTGTTTCGCCGGTTGCACCATCTCAACGATCAACTTGGTGGAAGTTATCGATATGTTTGTGCCTCTGCGACCATGAACGATGCCCACCGACACCTGACGGAGTTATTCGGCGTTGAATTCACCGTGATCGATAGTTCATCAGACTCTTCTCCCAGGCACGAGATGGAGATCCAACTGATCTCCCCTCCATCCACGAGCGATTTTCTCACCGCCATAGCGCATATGTTGTTGGCTGTCTCGCAAAGATTCAATCGCTTCATTGCCTTTACGGACAGCCGAAAGCAGACGGAACACATCGCCACCATCCTCGCCAGAGAGGGTCAATCCGACGATGGTGATGAATACGATCCTCAGATTCGCACGTTATTGACAACATTGGATATCTTGCCCTACCGCGCGGGATATGAAGAGTACGATCGAAAGGTCATTCAAGACCGATTGACACACGGCAACCTCAAGGGAGTCATTAGCACGAGCGCGCTGGAGTTGGGTTTGGACATACCCGGACTCGATGCGGGCGTTCTGCTGGGGGTCCCCTATTCCAGCACCAGTTTCTTGCAACGGATCGGGCGAATTGGACGTCAACGGCCTGGTTCTGTCTTCGTGGTCAATGCGGGCAGTTTGCTGGACGACCTGGTGTTTCGCACGCCCGAACTGTTATTCGAACGCCCGCTGTCAGAAAGTGCATTGTACCTGGAGAATGGTCAGTTGCAGTACATCCATGCCCTGTGTTTGGCAAGAGTCGGCGGAGAACACGATCAGCTCGGGTTCGAAGTCAGCGAAGATGAGATTTCTTTAAGTACTACCGTAGCGTGGCCGATCGGATTTCGCGAAATGTGCAGACGGGAGAGAACAGGAGAAATCCCGGTGGACTATCACACATTGAAACAGCAAGGCGGCGATCGCCCCAACATCGTCTTTCTCTTGCGGGACGTCGAAAGTCAGTTTCAAGTGGAGCTTCCCCACGGGCCCGATATGAGGAGATTGGGTTCCCTTTCTTATGGACAAGTATTGCGGGAAGCATACCCCGGCGCGGTGTACTACTATGCAACCACCGCGTATCGGGTGACCAAGGTGGACATGACAAAACGACTGGTCGCAGTACGGCGTGAGAAGCGGTATACAACCACTCCTGCCACAATCCCGACCAAGATATACCCCAACTTGTCGGAAGGAAACATCTACAGCAGTAGTCGGTACGGTGAACTGCTCGTCATTGAATGTAATGTACAATTGCAGGACTCCGTGTCTGGATTCAAAGAGAGGAGAGGTCGCACGGAGACTGCGACGACCTACCCTCTGCCCGCGAATGCCAACATCTATTTCAGGCAGCATCTGTTTACTCGCTATTATTTTTCGTCTGGGGTTATTCTCACACACCCTATTCTCCTCGCCACCGGCGTCAATCTCGAAGTCATCGCCGGTCTGCTGTATGAGGGCTACCTCATGACCATTCCATTCGAACGGCGGGATATTGGGTTCGGCGCTGATCGGCACAGAAATGAACGTCCTGGCATTTCAGCGGGGAGTAAGTTTCTGTCGCTCTTCGATCAAACGTATGGCAGCTTGCGCCTGTCCGGCCGACTTGCAGAGACGTCCACTCTGCAAGCGGTCCTGAAACAAGCTCTGGATATCTTAGACGCAGACGATGCAGGTGCGTTCCCGCCTGGGGTTCGGTTGATCGTCGAAACATTCTGGCGCGACAGTCTGGTTTCCCCTCAAGATCACCTTATTTCATCCGATGAGGTTGCGGCAACGCTTGATGAGAATGCAATCCCCGTCATCAAGCCAGGCAGTATCGGACTGGCGATCAAGAAAGGAAACCAGGAGGTCACGATTGATGACGTATTTTATCATCCGATAAAAGGACTGTCTTATCGAGTCAAGTATGTGAGCACGGCTCCCAGCGCGGAAAACGGTATGGACATCATTTGGTCGGTCGCGGAGATTGGCGCAATATCAGGGGTGTCCGAGATGGCCATCTACGATACGTCAACCGGACGAGTTCTCTGATTTCAACGCGGAGGTTTGCATTACTCGAAAATCCGTTCCCGTTATTGACGAGTCCAGAACTATGTGTAGGGTGGCGAACGATTCGTCAAATCACCAGAATCCATTCCGTCTTACCTGTGGCCTCTACGGCAACAGTCCAGACATCCCCCGGCAGCACCCCACCACATATGGCGCTCATCGGGTTCCGTGTGCCCGGTGTAAAACGAACATCTGACTCCATCTTTAGTCCCGTGTGTGACCTATCCGTCGCTATCACTCGCGAATTCTTACCGCGTTGTATCCCTGATCCCCAAACGGTTGAAGTTGCTTCACCCATTCCCGCAAATCCACCGTCTGCGCTCTGATGTTGCTCCAACACCGCCAAAACTGCCTCGGAACTACCACCTTAATGGATCAATCAACTTGTTTGGATCTCGCCCCTTTAATCAAATAAAACCAACAACTTGGTTTAGCTTTTCCAAAGCATCTGGAGTAATTTTCAGCGTCGATTGTGCTTGACCTGTTCCTCCATAGACGAATGGATAACGGAAAAGTCCTCTATCTAAAATGCATGGAAATGGGAGTCCCACTAAAGGAATAGTACCGATACTGTAACCTGTGATCTGCAAAACTTCTTTTGGAGTTGCCAATTGTAGTAGACCGTATCCTAGAACTGCGCTAGTTTCATGCAAGTCGACAAGTCCACGATCTCCGGACTTAATCAACGAAAAATGACCCTTTTCTGACTTGAGAATCAATATGGGTGCTGTTTGTCCTATTTCGATTCCAAGATAGTCTGCACCTTCCTGCGCTGTACGAATTGTCTTTTCATGGTGAATGATTTCAAATTGAACACCACTCTGTTCCAGAATGGTTCTTAATCTGTCCATAAGAGGATGCCCCTTTTCCCATCACAGCCGTGTGTGAAAACTCATTGATTTAGCCATTGCTAATGGTACCGCCTGTTACCAAAGTTTTTACGGGCTTACAGGACTAAACCTCCATTTAGTTCATGACCACCCAGATATCCCTTCAATCCACTGAGCGTAGTCAAAAACGACGCCAACCAATTTTTTCAACTGATGAGCAGTCTGCTTTACTTCTCTTTGTGCCAAGTCTCTTTCATCACCTCCGAATACATCTTCATCAACGGACCGACGCATATTGTATTCCAGCCAACCCAACATGCCTCCCAGCGTACCGTACAAAGCGTCCAACACATTACCGTAGAGTGATCCTCCAGCTTGTACATAGCTTTGAATCACAGCTTGAAAGCGTGTTTTATCCGATGTGCCATCTTGATTTCGACTCCAATTTAGAGCAGCCTCAATCAATTCCACTGTTGGATTTACATAACCCGCCGACTCCCAGTCGATTACATATGGAGTCTGTTCGTCATTCCAGATGACGTTTTTAGAGTCCAGATCTCCATGACTGATAATCAACCGTTTTGACAACCTAGCAGCAGCATCCTGAAATAGACGGCACCAATTAATTACATCGTGCAGCAGGGTTTCCCACGGAAGTTCCCAACAGGATATCGACTGGCGCGCCTTCGCAATATGACTCTTCCACGTATCTTCAGGAATTGCCGACCAAGTCGGTGGCTCAAGACCATCGATCACCATATTGAGACTATGTATCCGAAACAGAATTTCACCGATTCTCCTTGCGTGCTCAGATGTGCATTCCTCCGGAAGTAACGTGCGCCCGTCAACCCAATCAAATACCATCACATATGATCCATTTGATTCAATCCAAGGATCGTCGCCAACTGTTTTAGCTATGACTGCACAAATACCCTCACCATTTGCGATCTTAGCTACTCTTTCCGAAGTTCTGAAATTTTCCTTCGCATTGTGGCGCGACATTATTTCGGAATTTAGCACCTTAACAGCGAAAGTTCCACCCTGCGTCTCTACACGCCACATTCGATGAAGAAGTCCGCCTGTTACTGGTTCTGGACTACCCAAGGGAGCGCCTGCTCCTATTAGCGCACATATATGACCCAAATCGATGTTCAAGTCTGCCTGAGTCATCTTTATTTCACCCTTTTTATGGAACATTCCCGAATGCGACGCAACGGTCTGTTCCCATTTCAACACCTTACGCTCCGCAAGCGCAGAAACTCCAATATACGATGCACCTGCTGCGGAATATTCCTGCAGGACCATCCTTGCGCTCATTGTAGCACCCGACACGCACACTGAGCAGCGCAACGTTATGTCGTTCTTCTGTCCGTTCGAAGTGAGTAAGGCGGCCCCATCGAACTGCACAGTCACGAACGACAATGCGCTGAAGTACCTGGCCGATCCGCGAGGTATTGCGCACAATGCAGAATCCATGCATCCGCCGGACGTGGCAACTCGCTTGCGCGGTGGACCACCGGCTGCCAAGGTCGCATACTTGTCCATGTCAGGCTGAGCCGAATGCACAATCTCCAGCATACTTCGCGCCGGATTGGGCGATTTATTGTACAGATACGTCAAGATCTTGAGAACCAAACGCATGTGCGTCAGGATTCCGCCGTAATACTTGTGGCGTCGGCTTTTCGGGTCGGCGGAACCGAGTATTCCGTTCCAATGTTGTTCTAAACCTTCAAGCGCCAGATCCTGAAATGGCGCAAGGGCCGTCCATCGAAAGCTCTTGCATCGCTAGACGATTGACCAGTTATACGCAATAGGTAGTCTACGAGGAGAACATCCTCTATCATAAAATAGCAGGGATTCGCTCTAAACAGGTAATGTCAAGAGTGATGGAAGAGGTGGGAAAGTGCTGAATACACGTTTGGTGATTGTTGACGGAATTCCTGGATCCGGGAAGTCCACCGCTGGGGAAATGCTGGCTAACCGTTTGGCAAGCGCCAACATTTCACACCGTTTTTATCATGAGTTGGAAGAGAATCATCCGCTGTGCATTTATGATCGCAAGATTGGATCGCTTGAATCCCAGACAGAAGCGATGTGGTACCAAAATCGGGTTCGGGAATTGTTCCATGCGTTCGTCTCCGATCGTTCTCGTGTGAATGAGGTGACGATTATCGAGAGTTGGCTATTCCAGGACCATCTTGGGGTTGCGCAGTGCTCAGGTATGGATCCAATTCTGTTACACGAGTTGGCTGAGTCCCTTACAGAGATTTTGTCCCCGTTAAATCCGACGGTAATTTACTACTATCAGGTGAATGTAGAACTGAACTGGCGGTGGATATGCGATCTTCGTGGAACTGAATTTGCACAGGGACGATGCGGACTTTACACCGACGACGATTTCAGACAGGCTGGTGAGACGTGGGCCAAAGTCCGCGATTTCTCCTGTGAGGTCATAGATAATTGGAACATCCCGAAGTTGATTATTCGCAATGAGAACCGTGATTGGGAGAAGTACAACAGACAGATTGTGGAGTTTCTTCAACTCGAGTAGCCGGCAGGGGTACATATCACCCAAACTGGTTTCGACGCGTTTTGGGCGAACAGGAGCAAAAATTGAAGACACCCATGAACTGGGATGGTGTATGATTATGCGTAGGGCAGGTGGAGACTGATCTTGCACTTGCGGCCAGGAATGTATTAGAAGGATGTCGGTCCATGAACAAAAGGAAATGTTTAATGTAGGAGTGGTTGCGACGGATAGTAAAAAGTTGTTTTCACGCAGGGTTGATGACTATGTGAAATATCGTCCGACATATCCCACAGAAGCAATAGACTATTTGTACGATATTGTGAATTTGGATCGGACTTCAAAGGTAGCGGATATTGGT
The DNA here is from genome assembly GCA_021846285.1 of Bacillota bacterium. Taxonomy (GTDB): domain Bacteria; phylum Bacillota; class Bacilli; order Alicyclobacillales; family SLC66; genus JAKADD01. The sequence goes on along the minus strand of JAJZCB010000031.1, from coordinate 3,380 downwards.
GCGGGGACTGGGATATTTTCTAAGTTACTCGTTGACAGAGGCACTAATGTCGTTGCGGTTGAGCCAAATCAAGAGATGCGGGAAGCATCTGAACGGTTAATGGTACATGCACCCAATTTCCGCGCTGTGGCAGGGTCAGCTGAGTCAACGGGTCTGCCCGACCAATCGCTGGACTTTATCGTGTGCGCTCAGGCGTTTCACTGGTTTGATCGTTCTGCATCCAAATTGGAATTCCAACGAATTCTGAAACCGAGAGGGAAGCTCGTTTTGATCTGGAATTCACGTCTGACGCGGGGAACGCCTTTCTTAGAGGGGATTGAACAGTTACTCGATAAGTTCGGAATTGACTACGCAAAGGTTAACCACAAAAACATTTCTCACGACGAACTGCAAGCATTCTTCAAAGACAACAGAATGGAGAAGGCTTGTTTTACAATGCAACAATTCTTCGATTTTGAAGGGCTGCATGGACGATTGATGTCTTCTTCCTATACTCCTGAACCTGGTCATCCTAATTACGAACCTATGGTAAGAGAGCTGCGGGAGCTATTTAATCAACATGAGCGTAACGGTAGAGTAACTTTTAACTATGAAACTGAATTGTTTTGGGGAGAGATTTGAATTTGTTTTTCTAGTCATTAACTTGACTGTTGCAAAATTGATCATCTACCCTCCGATAAATTTCTAGCATTGGCTGACCTTATACTTTCAATCGGAAACACAGGAGATATTTACAAGAATTTTTAATATGCCATTTGCGCCACGTATATCGGATGTTTCCTCGTGCATAAATATTCCTGGTGGTCAAGCCCCCGTTCTGACGCTCTCGGGCAGCATAGTTCCGGAAGAAATCGGTCAAAGGAGCATTCCCGCTATGAACAGAATGGATCGCTTGCTTGGCATCGTGATCGAGTTGCAGAGAAAAGGCAGTCGGCGCGAGGTGGACTTGGCGGATCGATTCGAGACTAGCGTCCGCACCATTTACCGGGACATGCAGGCCCTCTCCGAATCCGGCGTGCCCATTGTCGGGTCGCCCGGACAGGGGTATTCCCTCATGGACGGATACTTTCTGCCGCCGGTGCACCTCACGGTGGAAGAGGCGGTCTCTCTTCTGATGGGCACCGAGTTTGTGGAGCAGCAGTTCGATCCGCCGTATTCCACCCAGGCGGAATCGAGCCGGCACAAGATTGAGAGCGTGCTGCCCGCTGTATTGAGCGTCGAGGCCCAGACGGAATTTTACTTGAGCGAACTGACGAATCTGAGCATGGATCAGCTCTGCCGCAAACCGGGCGATAACGCGTGGTCCCTGGGGCAAATGATGCTCCACCTGATGAACAGCGCCCGCTTCATGCAATTACGCAACGTCGAGGCCTGTCGTGATGCATCGAATCCCGCCGTGCGCGTCGACGGGGCCAAGAATGACAGAGGGGAAGAGGTGTTTCGTGTAGGGAGCATCCCGCCGATTCAGATTCAGGTACCCCCGTCGCCGCAGTACACGCCTGCGCAGCCGGAGAGCAAAGAAGAGATTCGAGCAGGCATGCAGGACATGATTGTCCGCATGCGATCCGTCGCACCGACGCTGGACGAAATCCCCGCAGAGAACACGGTGGAGCACCCGGGTTTCGGATACTTGAACGCGAAAGAGTGGTTTCAGTTGATAGAAATGCACTACCGCCACCACCGCCATCAACTGGGCCGCTTGAAGGAGTTTCTCGGAGTCTAGTTGCACGTCGAGCGAGTCTTTCAGGATGTGCTGTTTTTGTCAAGCATGATTTGAGCCACAGCAATCGCGGTAAAAGTGAGCCACTTCGTGCGTGAGAGATCCTTGTTCTGGGTTCTTTTGGTCCTTGTTCTTCTCTTCTTCCCCTCCCCGAGGGGAAGAAGAGATGTTCTATTTTATGCCCTTTGCTGTTCCTCGTGCTGCCTTTGCAAGCTCTGGCGAAAACGATACGAATCTCCGTTCATCAGCAGAATGTGCGCCCGATGGGTCATTCGATCGATCCAGCAGTGCCAATAAATACGCCTCATAGCTCAGTCCGTGTTCCATACAGGAAACCGAAAAATCAAAACGAGTGATTTCACGATGGCCGAGCCAATTCGCTCATATGATTGTTCTTCCTAACATCAAGCGTGTCTTCAACTGGTCGTCCATTTACGACAGAATCTCGTTGCTCGGAAATCTGATATTTTGAAACATCCGATAACTGCGGCGCTTTTTCGTAATGCGAATTTATCGGGTGAATTTACTTCATCCCCGGCGCTTTTAAACCCCTGACCGTCACTTTCTCATCCTTGTCCCAAGTGTAATAAACACGGTAGCCTGATACCATAACTCGCCGGGTATTCGCCCACGGTCCCCTGAAATATTCACGAAAGCCTTCTTCAGGCCCGACGTGCATCAGCCGGACTTCGATTTCTTGAATAAGCTGGATCTGATATTCTGCAGTCTCAGCAACGGAATACCGTTCACTTTGAATTCGGGATATTTGTTTCAAAGCAGACCGAGAGAAAATGATTTCTCGCGTCACACCGAGTGTTCCTTGAGAATAAACTGAATTGCTTCCTGCGTTGTATAGGTGCGTCCCTCTTGGATGTCCTGTTCGGACGCCAATAATACCTCACGTAATTCTGGATCGGACTCAATTTCATTGGCAATTTCATCTAATTCGGGATCAACCAATGTCAAACGTACTTCCCTGCCCATAACTTCCGCCACAACGTCGCTTTGATCCCGAAGCACTCTCCAAAGGCTTTCCTGTACAATTGGGTCTAACGAGACTTTCTTTGCATTGCCCATCGTCGATCACCTCGTATTTCCATTATAGCAGACGATCGAGGCAATTGAATCAGACATGCCAATTCACTTTTTGAATAACGGCTTTCATTTTTTCACGCATGTCAGGGCCATCCGTATAGTCTGTTTGTGTGCCCTTCCTTTCCATAATCGGTCGTTTCAGAAATTGAAATTGAAAGCCACACCCAAGAATGTCATGACGCCCGAGATCGTAGCCCCCGGCCAAGACATAGAACTTGGCCATGGTATCCGGAATGTATGGGGCGAAACGCGAACATCCGTAATGTGGGCCTGCTCGCCGTATTCCTTGATCAGTTTCTGAATCGATCCGATCGCCAGTGGTGAATTGTCCACCGTGAGAAACAGGGCGTCGGCCAACGCATTCCCACGTTCACGAAGGTATCGTTGCGAGACCTGGCGCATTTTACTCTGAATAGGAACTAACCGTTGCTTGGACCCTTTGTTGCTGCTTGCATTGTCTGTCGGCGTTTTTCCCACTGACATTGTCACCTGGAATTCATGACTCATTCTTGCGAAAATGACGGGAAAGGAGCCCGCCTACATTCAGACAGACTCCATGGGTCAT
>JAJZCB010000133.1 GCA_021846285.1 Bacillota bacterium | reverse complement strand
GGTGTAACGGTAGAGCGCTTCGTCTCGCCAGACGAGAAATGGTTCATCGGCCGCGATGCCGCGCAGGAGACTTTGAAACGAGTGGTTGTGGGCGTTCACCGTACCGGGCAACAGCGCCATGCCGGACCAGTCCACCGCTGCGGCGTTGAAAAAGCGCCGCTTCATGTCGGCGCGCGGACCCACGGCGATAATGCCGCCGTCCTCCACCGCAACGGCAAGACCCGGTTCGAACACGTCGTCGATCACCGTCAAGTCTGGCTCATACAATGCCACTGCCATGATTGTCGCTCCGTCCTTTCACGTCATGAAAATTCATCGCCTCTGCCGGCGGCGCCGTGAGATTTTGCTTCGCAAAACTCAGGCGTCAATGTCCAAACCGTCCAGTCGGAGTGTTGTTTCAAGCAGGATCGCAAGCGCGCTCGCGATGTCGTCCATGCGCGTCTCTTCTTCCTTGCAGTGGCTCTTTCCGCCAATGCTCGGTACAAACAGCATGCCCGCCTTTGTGAAACTGGCGATGTGAGTGGCGTCGTGTCCCGCCATGCTAAACAGGTCGCGGCAGGGGATGTGCATCGCTGCAGCCGCCGCCCGCAACGTGTCCGTCACTGTACCATCCATGGCTTCGGGCGCCTGATCAAGGATCACTCGTCGCGAAATCTGAACGCCGCGCGCTGCTCCGATCCGTTTTAAAAGGGCGCCAAACTCTGCCGCGAAGCTGTGTATGGCGCTACTGGACGCACCCCTGATCTCGACCGTGAAGTCACACTGGCCAGGGATGATATTGGGGGCGTTCGGCGCGATCGTAAAACGTCCCACAGTGGCGATCAACTCTTCTTCAGGGCTGCCCCGGAAAATCACCGCAGGCGCATTTTCTTCCCGGTTGTTGGCGGCGCGTGAGCGCCATGAGAGTCTATCAAGCAACAGCCGCTCCACACCGAGCGCCAGTTCTGAGCCTGCCAACAGGGCGTCGCGGCGGTCTGTGAGACGCGTTGTGCCAGCATGGTTTGCCTCGCCCGTGATGGACACCAGCTCGCGATAGATGCCACAGATACCTGTCACGACACCCGCCGCCACACCCGCGGATTCGAGCCTTCGCCCCTGCTCAATGTGCAGCTCAAGAAAGGCGAACAGATCCTGGTCTGTCTTGCGTATGCCAGACAGGTTGCGCAGATTGCCGCCTGCCTGTGCGATTGCAAGCTCCAGAGAGCGGTCGTTCCCATCATGCGCCGCCAGCAGTTCCTGCGCAGTGAGTCGACCTGCCACTGTGCGACTGCCCATCGTGGAAATGTCGAACGGGTTCGGTTCTTCTGCGGTGAATGACACAATACCGAGCGGGCGGCGATTGCGATAGCCAGCTTCCTGGAGTGTCTGAACAACTTCAAGAGCGGCCAGCACGCCCAGCGGACCATCAAAACGGCCGCCAAACGGCACGGAATCGTGATGCGAGCCAAGGATGATTGCCGGCAGGGGGTCAGATCCCGCCGTCACTCCCCATATATTGCCGATCGCATCCACCTTGACCTGTAATCCTGCGGCGCCGATCCGCTGTATCAGCCAGGCGCGCAACTGCAGATCTGCTTCACTTCCGAAGGGGCGGTTGACTCCCCCGTCCGCGGTGGACCCAATCTGCGATACATCGGTAAAGTGAGACATGAATCGTTTTATATCGCATTGCATCGTTCGAGATTCCGGCATAAATAGCTATGACCTCCAGTTCGGTCAGGAATAGTAGGCGCCCGTGATCTGGTCGTTCTGTTCAAGCGTCTGCAGGCGTTTTTCGCTGCGTTCTGGCGAGAGTTTGGCCACTTCGCGAATCAGCAGGTTGAGCAACGTGATGGGCGCCGCATACGAGTCAAACAGCGAGGCTGTCGTAACCGGCGCCACAAGCGCATGCTGAGCAAAGACAGTAACAGGCGAAGCCGGATGGTCCGTCAGGGCGGCTATGGTGAACCGCCGTTCGCTGAGTTGTCTGAGAAGATCCAGCAAGGCTCTGGGATAACGCGGAAAGGCGATCGCCACGATCAGAACCGAGTCGCTGTCTTCGCATAACAGTTGATCCCATAAACCGCTGCCTGGGCTCGCACTGTGTACATGCGGACGCACCTTGCTGAGGAAATACTGGGCGTAGGGCATCAGTGTGGCCGAGGCGCGCGAACTGACGAACAGGACTCTTTCTGCTTTGGCGATCAGTCGCGCAAATTGATTGAAGGCATCCGAGCGCGCCACGCGATCAAGCTGTTCGAGGTTGCGCAGTTCGCTTTGCAACACGCGGTCTCCCTCTTCGCTCGCCGGGTTGGCCGCAAACCAGAGACGTTCCGCGGCGGAGAGTTCGCGACGGATGATCTGTTGCATCTGCTTGTTCCATTCTGCGTAACCGGAGTAGCCCAGCGAAGACGCGAAGCGGGAGACGGAGGCCTGGCTGACGCCGACTGCCGCCGCGAGTTCTGCCGATGTCATAAACGCGGCCTGACGATAATGCTCTTCCAGATAGCGGACGATCAGACGATTGGCGTCGGAACCCCGTCTGCCCGTGCGCCACCATGCCGCAAGTATTTGGCTCGCGGACTGCTCCTCATTCATGGACAGCGCTCCTAAATACGCATGATGACATTCACATTACAGTCCATAATTAAATGCTACTATTCAATTGCCGCAATTGCAAGATAAATATTTCTGTGCTACGATAATCGCAAAGCAACAGCACAGGAGGGATATGTTGGGATGTCGACAGTGACTCGTGAAACGATTCGCGCGCCGCGCGGCGCGCAGTTATCCTGCAAAGGTTGGGAACAGGAAGCGGCGCTGCGGATGCTGATGAACAATCTGGATCCCGAGGTGGCGGAGCGACCTGCGGATTTGGTTGTGTACGGCGGACGCGGAAAGGCGGCCCGCAACTGGGAAGCGTTTGATGCGATCGTGCGCGCACTGCGCAAACTGGAAAACGACGAGACGCTGCTCATTCAGTCGGGGAAACCCGTGGGAGTGTTTCGCACACACGAAGACGCGCCGCGCGTATTGTTGGCGAATTCCATGCTGGTGCCGGCGTGGGCGAACTGGGAACATTTCGAGGAGTTGGACCGCAAAGGCCTGATCATGTTTGGACAGATGACGGCGGGAAGCTGGATATACATCGGATCGCAGGGCATTTTACAGGGAACCTACGAAACGTTTGCGGAGGCTGCCCGTCAGCATGCGGCCGGCGCCCTGACAGGAACGTGGACGCTCACGGCAGGTCTCGGCGGGATGGGCGGCGCCCAACCGCTGGCCGTTACGATGAATGGCGGCGTCGCGCTCATCGCGGAAGTTGACGGTGAGCGGATCCGCAGGCGACTGGATACGAAGTACCTGGACGCAGCGGCCCGCGATCTTGACGAAGCGCTTGTTCTCGTCAAAACGGCTGTCGCTGAGGGCAGACCGCTGTCGGTGGCGGTGGAAATGAACGCCGTCGATGTCTACCGGGAGCTTCTTGCCCGCAAGGAAATTCCACAGTTCGTGACCGATCAGACATCGGCGCATGATCCTTTGCATGGGTATCTGCCACAGGGACTGTCGCTGGCAGAGGGAACCCATTTGCGTCAGAGCGACCCCGCTGGCTATATCGCGCGCGCAAAGCGATCGATGGCTGAGCATGTCCGTATGATGCTCACCATGAAAGAGCAGGGCGCCGTGGTCTTCGACTATGGGAACAACATCCGGCAGGTGGCGTTTGATGAAGGAGTGGCGGACGCCTTTTCCTTTCCCGGTTTTGTTCCCGCGTACATCCGACCCCTCTTTTGCGAAGGGAAGGGGCCTTTTCGGTGGGCCGCTCTTTCGGGTGATCCGGAGGACATCAAACGGACGGATGAATTGGCGCTCGAACTGTTCCCGAAGGATGCGCACCTGCGGACATGGATTGAAAAGGCGCAGCGCCAGGTGCAGTTTCAGGGGCTTCCGGCGCGTATCTGCTGGCTTGGCTACGGGGAACGGGCGCGTTTTGGTCTGGCCATGAATGAATTGGTGCGAAGCGGAGAGCTTAAAGGGCCTATCGTGATCGGGCGCGACCATCTGGACGCTGGTTCTGTCGCGTCTCCTAATCGCGAGACAGAGAGCATGAAGGACGGCAGCGACGCGATCGCGGACTGGCCGATTTTGAATGCGCTTCTGAACACCGCGGCCGGCGGATCCTGGATATCCGTCCATCACGGCGGAGGGGTCGGGATGGGGTATGCGATCCATGCGGGGATGGTCGTGGTGGCCGACGGCACGGACCGCGCCGAGCGCAAACTGGGCCGCGTCCTCACCACGGATCCGGGGATGGGCGTCATTCGCCATGTCGACGCGGGGTACGAGAAAGCGCAGCGGATTGCGCGCGAACGGAACATTCGCGTTCCCATGCAGGAATAGTCTTGATGTTGCTTTGCACCACTGTATACGATCCCGGCAGAGTAGGCGCATGTTGATGGCGGCGACCCTGTGCGCCAAGGCGTGCTGTGGTCTAGGAGGTCGCAAAAATCGATGAAGCGGATCGCCACGTTGATTGATAATATCGGTCTATTATGGACGATGAGCACAGGCAGTGAACAGCAGGACGCCGCAGCGTTTGCCGGTCGGGAAGCGATGCGGCAGGTGGGCGCCCTGGAGAACGCCGCGATTGCCGTGGACGGGAACGGGTACATTGCGGCGATTGGTAAGACACGGGAAATCCGTGACATGGCGGAGGCGGACACACACACAGTCGATGTGCAGGGCGCCTTTGTATGCCCCGGTTTTGTCGATCCCCACACGCACCTCGTGCACGGCGGATCGCGTGAGGAAGAACTGCCCCTGCGTCTGGCAGGAGCGGGGTATCTCGACATCCTGCGGGCGGGCGGAGGGATTATGAAGACCGTTCACGATACTCGCGCCAGCGATCACGCCACCCTATTGGCGAAGGCACGCGCAAGTCTGCGCAGGATGCAAAGCTTTGGCGTTACAGCGGTCGAAGCGAAGACGGGCTATGGATTAGAACTGGAGGCTGAGCGCAAGCAGCTTGCCGTCGCGAATTCCCTCGCCAGAACACTGCCGTTTACGTTTGTGCAGACAGCTCTGCCCGCTCACGCGATTCCTTTCGCGCGTCTGGCGGATCGCGATCAGTTTATAGAAGAGATCGTTCACATGTTGCCAGTGTTGCACAGTGAGGGAGCCGAATTCGCAGACGTATTTGTGGAAGAGGGTGTATTCACGACTGCGGAAGGGCGATACATATTGCAGGCGGCCAAACGGATCGGCATGAAGCTCAAACTTCACGCCGATGAAATGGCGTCCTGCGGCGGCGCAGAACTGGCCGCCGCATTGGGCGCGGTCTCAGCTGACCACCTGCTGGCCGCATCTGATGAAGGGCTCTGGGAAATGGCTCAGGCCGGCGTTGTTGCCGTATGCCTTCCGGGCACGTCGTTCTACCTGCAAAAACGCCCCGCGCGCGCCCGCTTCATGATGGACGAGGCGGGTCTGGCCGTGGCTGTGGCCAGCGATTACAATCCAGGGTCGTCGCCTTCCGAAAATTTCGGACTGACGATGACACTTTCGCTGTTAACTCTGGGGATGTCACCTGAAGAAGTCTTTGTGGCCGCCACGCGCAATGCCGCAGCGGCCATTGATCGCGCCGGGGAACTTGGCGTGTTGCGTCCAGGCCGCCGGGCGGATCTCGTGATCTTCGACGCCCCGAATCCCGCGTATGTATTGACTCATTATGGTGTGTCCCACGTTCGCAGTGTATACGTGAAGGGTCAACGGGTGTATGGGTGACTCGGTAATCTACACCGATCGTTCCGACCGTTCGGACTACGTCACCCCTTTTTGGTTCCGTGACTGTCAAACGTGGGTTTTAATAATTGCATTTCGAATCATGAGACCACGCCCAATTTGGAGCTTGATCCCTTTGATTTGCCCATTCACATCCATTTGAGCATGAATATGCAGATGAGGTTCAGTCGATCGTCCAGAATTCCCAATTCGCCCGATGACATCTCCCGATCGAACACGATCCCCAGACTTAACCCGCACTGAGCCTCCGAGTAAATGGGCGAATACCAGTTGTCTACCGTAGTCATCGGAAATAATAACACAATTGCCCATTGGATTGTCCGCGTCTAATGAACCAATGTCCTGATCCGCGCAACCATCCTGAACTAGCACAACTACCCCACTGAATGGAGACATCACCTTGGCTCCAAAACAAAAATAATCCTCCCGTGATAACGGATAAATCCCTTTCGCCCGTCGCCCCAATGAATCCAGCCCAACTAAATCCAGTGCGAATCGTTGACTCAAACTTCTCCAGTGATGATTTAGAATAGAAGAATAACCACCCTGCAAGATATAGAGCGATATCTCAGTCGGATTAGTGATCACCATACTCTTTCGTCGATCAACCATCACAAAAAATCCGTGACAGATCAAAAGAAGCGCCACTAGGCATCCAGCAACCGCCCAGTCGGCATTCAGTAGTAATGCACCAATCATGATGAGTGGCCACAACGCGCGTAAATGAAGAGAGATTACAGCCCAAGGAACAATATAGTATAAGACTAATAAATAGACACAGAAAATAGGTATCCAAGTTGAATACACGTCTCTAAATATAATCACATATAGCAATAGTAGGGGGAAGACAATTAGAGATATAAAACTGGACATTCGTCTACTTACCAAGGTCAATCCCATATTCCGCACCCCTATGCGAGACAAGTTTATTTTTTAGTTTCTTCAATTGGGTTGTCATGAACCGTACCCATTTTATGGACTTTGTTGCGTGAGGACGGAACGTTCTCGGACCATCGTGTAGGCACCCGGATCGAATTGAAGCAAATCGAAGACTTTCTTGACCTCGTCTTCATACCGGACTTCTCGGTACCATTGGTTGTCGTCGTGATCGTACCATTTCGTCACAGTGAAAGGAGCGGGAGACCTCCTGGATGGCATTCTCACTGGGCCCCTTTCTGCTCGGACAGCGATCCAAGTATCGATCAGGTTCGGGTGTTCGAGGACCTCTCCCAAAACCTCGCTGCGTAATTTGTGTTGCTCGGAGACCGGGGAGATGAATTTGAGATGATGGCCGTGTTTCAGGGTGTATCGTTATCAATGGTTAACTACGAATAAGAATACGACGGTCAGAGCCAGACTAACGACTGTGTCGGAGATGGTCTCGCACCAATAGTCTCCCCACCACATATCAGAAGTGCTAGTCTGAAGAGTAATGTTATGGGGCCTTACTAATTTCTGTGGATTGGCCAAGTTGAATGACTGTTTGTAACTGCCGTCTGTTTCCGTTAGTACCTTCGTGTATCGTTAATGCTCAGATTCTTCTTTTACACTACATTGTAGCGTTAGTTACGTCATTTAATTACATGTCTTCCGATTGTGCCATACAATGCCAATGAACTAACTGCTGCCGCGATCGCAAAACAAGCCACAATAATTTTTCTCTTTCTCTGATTAATATTATTGTTCCAAGATATAACAACTAGGCCAACAACACTGATTAGATTGGTAATTAGAATGGGCAACATTTTCACGAATTCCCTCCAGTATACTCCTTAAGGAGTTCCATCAATATTTTCATGTGATTAAGCAAAGGCGATGACAGCTAGTGAACTTTAGCTGTCATCATACATCTATATAAGTTGACTTAGAGATCTTCCACAATGTCACCCGACTCCATCCTGATGCAGAGCCGGTCAATGATCTTCGAGCGATCTTTCATGATCGACTCCATGAAGGCATGGACATTCTTTCGAATC
>JAJZCB010000030.1 GCA_021846285.1 Bacillota bacterium | reverse complement strand
CTGGAGGTTTTCCGTAGCCCCGCATACCCAGCACCGATAGTGGGCGTCTGCTTTGAGCCGCTCTTTTGTGCGGCGAAACTCCTCCGTTTCCGAACGCTGTACATGATCAGGAGTAATGACGACTTCGTGCAAAGTTCGGGTTATAACGTGTTCTTTGACGTCGGTCATAAGTAGTGCCTCACTTTCAGAATCATAAGGTTTTCGGGATAATGTATAATACGTTGTCCGTACCCATGGCCGACGCAGACAAGAGTCCTGATTTCGTGGTATTTACGCGGATTTTCCGCCAACTCCTTTGCCTGCTCCATGAGCATCGCATTGCGCCGGAAACCTCGACCATCAGTGTTTCGCGGTCCTTGTGTGCCCAAACTTCACTCGCGCAGACCCGTCGTCAGCCCGTGTCAATGCACCACCCCCAACCACTGCCGCAAGTATTCAAACGCCAACACACCGACGGTCACCACTGTTGCCAGAGTGCCCGTAAGCCAACTCCGCCAACTTTTGAGTATATCTACGTCCTTGCGCAGCGAATGCACTTCCTCGGTGAGTTTCTCATTCACGTCTCGCGCCGTCTGCAATTCCGTCGTGAGTTCCCGGATGCGCAGGTCGACACTCTCCTTGGAAGGATAGCGCCCGTCTAATTTCTCAACGATGCTCGATACGGTCAGATCGAGCTTGTCTAATGTCTTTTCCACCCGAGAGATCCCCTCCCTCATGAAGGTAAAGCTCTCCTCCAATGAAGAGAGACGCTCTTCTGGCGTTCTTACGCCCATCGGCTATCCCCCCCTAAAACTCTCCGGCAAAGTGCAGAACACCGCCAAGAGCGATGTCTTCCGGGTCGCAGTTCCTGCGCTTGGCCACTTTCCAGCCGTCCGCCGCCCAACAATCGTATCCAAATACCGAACAGATGATGCTGTGCTCAAAGTGATACGAGATCTTTAGGCCGAGGGTCAGGTAAGCAAGTTGAACACCGAGATCCATCCAGGCATACTTGTATCCGGTTCTGTACATGTCTTCTGCCCGCGCCGTGATTTGCTCGCGACCGTACGCGCTGACATCGCGCGTCCATATATCCGCATTGCCGAGATGTTTGGACACCGGAGAACGGACCAGACCGGCGCCAAGCGCCTCGATGACAAAATCGTTCCCGATGTAGACGGCGGTGTGGCTGTAGATCGGTCGTCCTCGCGGTGGTCGGACGCCATCGCGCAGTGCGCCGATCCGTTCGGCGGCAACAATCGCGTCCCTCAACAGACTGGCGCTGTAGCACTGCAGGAGATCGCCGGGTTGCAGTTCGCGGGACATGGGGAGCACCTCCAATGTGCATAAAAAATAGCCCTTTGAGGACAAGTGCATTTGCTAATATTCTATGCTGTCAGATTGGCAATGGTGGCAGAGTCATTCGCGTAATTCTGGCGTGAGATCAAAACTGTGTGGATGCCTTACGAGGTCAGCTTCATCATCCGGTATATGGCGCCAATCTCCTTCGCGGTAGTCAATACTGTCAATCCATCGCCCACCCCCGCGAATCCGCTCATTCCCGAGCGGATTCGCGCAGGTGAGTGATAAAGTAGTCCCACAGTCTGCGGATCAGATAGGAATCACTGGCGATACTGTGACCTCTGTTTGGGAGGATCAGCAGATCAAAGTCTTTATCGGCCTTGATCAGGGCGTCCACGAGTCGCATGGTGTGATAGAGATGCACATTGTCATCAATGTCACCGTGAATGAGCATCAGCTTTCCCTGGAGTTGAGCGGCCAAGCGTTCATTGGACTGCTCGGCATAGCTGTCCGCATCGTACAACCCCTGATAGCGCTCTCCCCACTCCACAGAATAGAGACTGTTTTCGTGATCGCCGCACCCCGCCACAGCCACTTTGTAAAACTCAGGAAACTGCAGGATGGCGCGCGCGCTGCCGTAGCCCCCGCCCGAGAATCCATAGATGCCGACTCGCTCCAAATCGAGAAAGGGAAACCGTTCTCCCAGCTGTTTCGCGCCAGTCACGTGGTCGGACAATCCCGCAGCGTCACCCAGGTGACCGCGACAAACATCGTAGAATGCCTGCGATCGTCCAGGTGTGCCCAGTCCGTCCATGACAATGACCACAAAACCTAGTTGCGCCCATGACTGCGCGATATGCGTTCGCTCACGACCGTGTTTGGCGAGAGGAAAGGCAACAGGCGCAAGCGTTATATGAACGCCGCCATATTCGTAATCGATCACCGGATATTTCTTCCTGGGGTCAAAATTGGCCGGTTTGATCATGACGCCGTACAAGTCTGTTTCGCCGTCGCGCGCCTTCACTGAAAACGGTTCGGCCATCTGATATCCTGCGGATAACAGCGACTCGATGTCAGCCTCTTCGAGCACTGTGACAAATGTACCGTCAGCGCGTCGCAACACAGACACCGGAACCGTGTCTACGCGGGAATAGGTGTCGACAAAACAGGAGCAATCAGGCGCCATTTGGATGCTGTGCTCGGCGTCTTCGGGTGTAAGAAGCTCCGGCGCCCCCCCTTTCATGCTGACTCTGTAGAGGTGTCGATAATAGGGATGACGGCCAGCCTCTCTCCCGCTGCCAAGAAAATAAACCCATCCTCCCTGCTGATCGACGCTGAAGATCGCCTCCACTCGCCACTCTCCGCTGGTCAGAGCAACCCTTGCGTCGCCTGTTTTCCCATCATACAGATAGAGGTGATCAAAGCCCGTGCGCGGCGACAGCCAGATGAACGACGCATCGCTGTCCGCCTGCGCAAACGCCGCGCCCAGCGGTACATAGTCCAACTGCAAAAAAGTGTCCGACCGTTCCTGTACCAGGGTTTGCACCTCTCCTGAGAACACATCGCCGCGGCGCAGTCGCGTAACCTGCGCCCCACGCTCGACATCGAGATAATAAACGGAAGTGTTGTCCCTGGACCACCAGGCGATGGGTACATGTGGATCAAACAGCGAATACTGCAGGGCGCTCATGGCCAGTGGCTGTACGTCGAGCCACTGCTGCCCTCCGATCAGATCGCAGATCACGAGTTCGAACCTTGGCACATGGCGATCCCCTGGAAGTGCGTACCTCATGCTGTGAAGAACAGGAGGAGCCGTTTCCCCCTCCGGAACAAATTGGTTGACATGCATCTCGCGCACCAGGCGTTGATCCGTACGATGTGTAAATATTTTCGTTGAATCCGGCGACCAGATCGCCATGGGGGGCAAGCGGCTCTCCTTCAGTGCGTCCATGATTTTCGCGCCATAGGCGTCAGGCAGCGTTCCATAACTATAGTTCTCTACGCCGTCACGCGTCAGTTGAGTCAACGCGCCAGTTTCCAGCGATTTAAGCCACAGGTTGTAGTCCTGGACGAAGAGCGCCCATTTCCCATCGGGCGAACAGAGTTCATGCGACCTGACGGGTACGTATCCAGCTACAGGTTCACAGTTGTATGATGACAAGTCACAGCGCCATCGCTCGTTGTCGAGCAGAAACGAGACGGCGGCGCCCTCATTTTCGACCTCGATGGCGTCAAATGGTAGATGCAGAGGGTCAACATGAGCGCCACTGCCAGCACCAGAATCAGTCGCACTCCCTGTAATCCCGCCGCCAGGATTTGCGACCACTGTCCGATCACTCCGGGATGTTTGTAGTGCTTTAGCCAACCTGTCGTGATCAAACGCAGCTTCCTTCGTTCCATCTACCGTACTCACAATCACAAATTGATTGCCTTTTGCCGCGTCACTTCGAACCTCCCGACAGTATACGAGTCGTTCGTTCTTCAGCCAGTGCGCTTCGATACTCAGGTTATACGCCAATTTTCCCAGTTCCTTGGGCAAAACCGCTTTGGCGCGCGCATACTCATCAGTCCTCACAGTGGTCGCCGTCCTTCGAAACACAGAATACTGCCGATGTGGCCCTTTCTACGCATTGGATAAGACGTGGCGTGTCACCGCAACAAATGCCTTGACCCCTATCGCAAGCGCATCTTCGTCCACCGTGAAGCGGGGATGATGATGAGGAGCCGTAATTCCTTTACTCCCGTTGCCCGCGCCGATTAAGAAGAAACTCCCGGGAGCCTGTTTCTGGAACGCCGAAAAGTCCTCGCCGCCCATTGTGGGCAACGCCGGGCGCACCACTGTCTCGCCAAACGCCTCTTTCAGACTCTCTTCGAGCAGTTTAGTGACTTCGTCATTATTGATGACAGGGCTATACCCGTTTTGATAACGAAATTCGTACGCAGCTCCATGCGCTTCGGTGACGCCCTTAATGATTCGTTCCATAAGAACGGGCGCCATCTCACGCAATTGTGGGTCAAATGTCCGCACAGTGCCCGTGAGTTCTACGGCGCCTGGAATGACATTGTCGGCGGTGCCTCCGATAAACTTTGTGACAGAGACCACCATGGATTTTAGTGGATCCGTTTGGCGCGATACAATGTGCTGAAGGTTGGTCACCACCTGCGCCCCGATGGCGATGCTGTCCACGGTGTGCTCCGGATCTGCGGCGTGGCCCCCCTTGCCGATAATCGTGATCCCGAATGTGTCAGGCGCGGCCATGAGTTCACCGGCGCGCACTGCGATCAACCCCACTTCCATGTGGGCCCACAGATGTGCGCCGATAACAAGATCAACATCCTCCATAACGCCCGCGTCAACCATCTGTTGCGCGCCGCCGGGAAAGAGTTCTTCCGCGTGCTGGAACAGAAATCGCACTTCTCCCGCCAATTCGCCCCGCATGCCGCTCAAAATCCTGGCGGCGCCAAGCAGGATCGCTGTATGTCCGTCATGCCCGCACGCATGCATCACGCCTGGATTATCCGACACAAAATCAAACGTATTTTCCTCAGTGATGGGCAAAGCATCCATATCGGCGCGGAGGGCCAGCGTTTTACCAGGACGCGCCCCGATCAGGCGCGCCATGACACTCGTCGCCGTGGGTCGAGACACTTCGAGTCCGCCAAACGACTGCAGCGTATCGTAGACAAACTGCGCTGTCCGCGTTTCCTGAAAGGAGAGTTCCGGATTTTGATGTAAGTGCCGACGCCACTTCATCACATCATGTTTTACACTTTCCACCAAGTTTTCAACGTCGCTCACCATTATGTTCATAAACACGAACCCCTTTCCCAGTAAAGCGGTGATAATCATCAACATCTATCATACTCGCATTCCCGTTGTTACACTACTGCGATAGTTCATGTTTTCATGTTCTGGCCCGCGACCCGGGAAAACCTCCGGATACACGACGCCTGTGAGCAGCCCCTCGGCAGAAAAGCGAATTCCACAGGAAACCCAAGTTCCTTTTACCCCCGCACCTGTGTCTGAAACAACCCGTTCCTGGACCATACTGGGTAAGGAAATCCACGATGGAGGTTGTGGCATGGCCTTGCTCACCCTGATTCGCGGCGCCACCGTATACGCGCCAAAACCGTTGGGTCAGAAAGATATTTTGATCGGCGGCCGCCACATATTGGCCATTGCCGACGATCTCAGTCTCCATGGCTCATTTCCTGGCATTGTTGAACTCGACGCCGACGGCCTGACGCTGTTTCCGGGTCTGGTCGACCAACACGTGCACATGGCCGGAGGCGGCGGAGAGGGAGGGTTTCACTATCGGACGCCGGAAATTTCACTCAGCCACATCACTGCGTCAGGCGTGACGACAGCTGTCGGAGTCCTCGGTACGGACGGTGTGACGAGGACCACCCGTGAACTGTTGGCCAAGGCTATGGCGCTGGATTTTGAAGGGGTGAGCACCTACATCTACTGTGGCGCCTATCAGATCCCCACGCGTACAATCACCGGGATGCCACGGTCCGATATTGTCCTGATCGATAAAGTAATTGGAGTAGGGGAAATCGCGATTTCCGACATGCGTTCCAGCCACCCCAGCGACCATGACCTTTCGGAACTCGCCAGTGAAGCTCGCGTTGGCGGGCTGTTATCCGGAAAGGCTGGCGTAGTGCACCTGCATGTCGGGGATGACGACAGCAAACTGGACATCCTCTTTGAAGTGCTCAAGAAAACCGAATTGCCAAAATCAACGTTCACTCCGACGCATCTGAACCGCAACGCGGACCTGTTGAAGGAAGCCATCCGTTACGGCAGGGACGGCGGAATCGTAGACGTCACGTCGGGAATCCGTCCGGATGAACACGATCACGTTTCCGTCAAGCCGTCGCTGGCCATTCGACGACTGCTCGATGCGGGCGTGAAGCCGCATTTGATCACGATGAGTTCAGACAGCAACGGCAGTTCTCCGATCTTTGACGACAAGGGCAAATTGGTGGTCATGGGCATTGGGTCGATTACGACTCTATGGGAAGAAACACGCGACGCAATCGTCGATGAGGAAGTTCCCATCGAAGTGGCCATAGGCATCGTGACAAGACACGTTGCGAGAGTCCTGAAGCTGGAACACAAGGGCGCGATCCATCCAGGATACGACGCCGATTTGCTGTTGACTGACGAGCGGTATCAGATCCGCCACGTGTTTGCCAAGGGTAGGCAGATGGTGAAAGACGGCGAACCGATCGTATTTGGCACATTTGAAAATGCCTCCGGCATCCCAGGTTCGCCAGACAGCAAAGATAGCGCTGGTCAAACGAATGCCCATCGCGGACGACCGATGATAAGCCCTGATGAGGACGATCCTGACGACTTCCCCGACCGCGACGAGCGCCAGAAGCGCAGTCGGCGCTACTGCTGCTAGCCGGAACCGGGAGCCGCGCCTCGGATGCTCCCTCTGCGGACTCCCGCATTCGGACGAACACTCATCACAGAGGTGTTTCCGAGTCATCTAGATTCATGCGTGACCGCGAGCAAATCCGATGGCAACGAGCGCGATCATGACAACGATATAGACGCGAAGGCCCCAAAACACAACTCGAACCCAGCCTCTCAACTGAGCTCTTGTCAGTTCCACGGGCGCCGGGTAGTCCGATCGTGTGACAAGATTAAGCGTATCCTTTTTCACCGCAATCACCCCTCGTATACCTTGACGTGGATTCCGTCCATGGATCTGAACACTGGCGAACAAGCTCTAAAAAAGATGCGGCATGACGACTGACAATCCATACACACCGTTGAGCGCTACAAGCAACCCCACGATGCTAAAGGCGGCTATATTTTGCCATTTCCGATTTTTGTACTCGCCCATAATGGTTGCATCGTTGAGAAGCAGCAGTAAGAAGAGCATGGCGGCCGGCATGAAAATCGATGCGACCACTTGCACCGTCAGATTGAGAAATCCGAGGGGAGCATGCGGAATCAGTACGACGGCAGCGGCGATCACGGCGCTCAAAAGACCCGGCAAGTAAAAGCGCCACGCTCTGCGAGCTGGCATATTGATGCTCTTTGGCCACTGAAACGCTTCCCCCATCGCCCACGACGTGCTGGCGGTCAGCGCAATCGCCGCAATCATGCCCGCCTCGACTAAACCGAGAGCGAACAGATCCTCACCGATGGGGCCAAGGCGTTGACCGAGCACCCGCAAAATCTGCTGGATGTCCAGATTCGAAGCGCCTGGCATGCCGTGGACAAGACTTCCCGTCAAAATGACCAGCGCCACAGCCACGGCCACCATCGCAACTGTTCCAATCGCCGTATCCATGCGTCCGTGGTGAATGTCATGGACAGTCAACCCTTTGTCCACAACAGCCGATTGTTGGAAGAAGAGCATCCACGGGGCAATCGTTGTTCCAAAATTCGCAAGCACAATAAACAGAAATGCGGGTGTAAAACCCCCTTGAATGCGCCAAGTGGAGAAAGCGGCCACAACGGTTGACCAGTGCGGATGAGCCATTAACGCCAGTGGAATAAACACAAGATTACCCAGGGCAATCCACAGTGATACCCGCTCCCAGGCATAGTAACGCAAAACGAGCAGCACAACTACGTCAACGGCAATCGCCGCGGCGGCGCTCACCGCATGCGGTACGCCAAAGACTCCGAGGCCAAGGGTGACGCCGATAAATTCCGTGATCAACGTTAAAATATTGGCGAGCACCAAATCGACAAGAGAGAACCAGCCCCAAAACGCGCCATAACGGCCCCAGATCATTTCCGCATGCCCGCGATGCGTGACAGCCCCCAAACGAACCGTCATCTCCTGAACGACATAGGCGATGAATCCCGAAAGCAGCAGGGCTGGGATGAAGAACCCAATCCCATAGGCAGCGCCTGTTTGCGCGTAAGTAATCACGCCGCCGGCATCGTTGTCCGCGATCATCACAAGCACCCCTGGACCGATCAGGACCAGTCCAAGCATCAACCGAAACAGCCAACCCTTCTTTTCCCGCAAAGCTACAACTCTGGCCTGATCTCTAGCGCGTATTTTCACATCTTCTTCGAAGTCGATAAATTGGGTGTACGCAACGTGTTTGCTCATCGCGGGTTCCCTCCCGTAGGCGTAGTAGGCTGAAGTTCAGCATAAAACAGTCAGCCGGCAACACGGTTGTTCTGCCTGTACTTCGACTGCACGAGTCCGAATCCAAACCTACCACCGCCTCTCGGGGAGAGAATGAAAGTCGCGCGTACGCAAAGCGAAACCCCTGAACATGTTCAGGGGCATTGTAACCCACGCACCGTAACCAAAGTGCACAGCTTATACAATCCCCCTGGTTGAGCTTTGGCACTATACGACTTTGAGCGATGCTCAGCCACATTAAGTAAAGCCTTAAGCCGGCAATACCTGGTCAACCCATTGGCGTCTTTCGACGTTTCCGGGCAGTGGCATATATTCGTATAGAAGCCTCGCCTAACGAGGACTGGTTATATGCGGCAAAAAACTCCAATCTGTCTTGCCGCGTGCAGTATACCATCGCTTGAGACTGTTGTCAATGGATTTTTATGGGTTCTCCTCCCGGAAACAATCGCCATCGGGAAAAAATCCACATAGGATACTCACTGTTACAAACCCAGGTTCTTCGCGATGATGGTTTTCATAATCTCATTGGTGCCTGCGTAAATGGACATTACGGCGATGTCCCGGTAGCGGCGAGCGATCTCGTAATCCTCCATGTACCCGTATCCACCGTGCAATTGCAGGCATTCGGCGATCACCTGTTTGGCCGTATCGGTTGACCACCACTTGGCCATGGAAACCTCCGCAACAATATTCTCTCCGGCCATGTGGCGGACAATCAATTGACTGAGGAAGGCGCGACTGATTTCCACCTGAGTGGCCATCTCGGCCATTTTGAAACGAGTGTTTTGGAACTTGCTGATGGGTTGCCCAAAAGCCTTACGCTGCTTCACATAATCGATGGTGACGCGTAGAGCCTCTTCCATCGCGACTTGCGCAACCAGCACAACCACCAAACGCTCTTGTTGAAGTTTCTCCATCAGGTAGCGGAATCCTTCTCCTTCTCGCCCCAGAATGTTGTCCGCCGGCACCCGGCAATCCTCGAAAAACAGTTCTGCCGTGTCCTGACTGTGCTGGCCTATTTTGTTCAACTTGCGCCCGCGGGTGAACCCCGGCATCCCCGCTTCCACCACGAATAGGCTGATTGCCTCTTGAGGTTTACTGGCCTGAGGATCCGTTTTGCACGCCACCACCACCAAGTCCGATTGGATGCCATTGGTGATAAACGTCTTTTGTCCCTTGATGATATAAGAATCACCGTCACGCGAGGCAGTGGTGCAGATGCTTGCCAAGTCCGAACCCGCCCCCGGTTCGGTCATGGCGATCGCGGTGATGTGTTCGCCGCTCACGCAACCAGGCAGCCAGCGGCGTTTTTGTTCCGCAGTGCCGTAACTGACCAGGTAGGGCACCACGATGTCGTTGTGCAGTCCGATGCCCACCATACCAGAGCCCACTCGTTCCAGTTCTTCGTTGACCACTACAGAGAAACCAAAGTCCCCACCGGCTCCGCCGTACTCCTCGGGCGCCATCGGACACAAGAACCCCTGCTCTCCCATCTTCAGCCAAAACGCTTTAGGAATCAACCGCTCCCGTTCCCATTCGTCAAAATAAGGAACAGCTTCTTTCTCCAGGAATCGGCGCACGGAGCGCCGAAAGATGTCGTGTTCTTCCGTGAGATACGGATGGCGCAATGAATCCTCTCTCCTCTTGCGCAGCGCCTTTCTCATGCCCTAGCGTTGGCGCGCACGCCAATTCAATAACGAGCCGTCTTTAACGCGGCGCCATGCGGATGGCGCCGTCAAGGCGAATGACCTCGCCGTTCAACATCGGATTCTCCACAATATGCCTGGCCAGCATTCCGTACTCCCGGGGCTGCCCCAACCGCGGCGGGAAGGGCACCTGCGCGCCGAGGGAACTCCGCGCCTCCGCGGGCAGTTGACCCAACATCGGCGTGTCAAAGATGCCCGGCGCGATGCTGACGACGCGGATGCCATATGGGGCCAACTCACGCGCAACGGGCAATGTCATGCTCACCACACCGCCTTTGGACGCCGCATACGCCGCCTGACCAATCTGGCCTTCAAAGGCCGCCACCGAGGCGGTTGTGACGATAACGCCCCGCTCTCCATCAGCGTTCGGCTCCGTGTCGCGAACGGCGGCCGCCACCCAGCAAATGACATTGAACGTTCCGATTACATTCACCTGTATCACTCGGGCGAACTGGTCAGCAGAATGGGGCCCCTGCTTCCCGAGCACCTTGGCCGCGCTTCCGATGCCCGCGCAATGGACCACTCCGTGCAGCGGACCGGCAGCGGTCACCACCGCAGCCACTGCGTTTTTTACGCTGTCGCTGTCGGAGACATCCGTCCGCACAAACTGACCGTTTATTTCCTCCGCCAATTGTCTGCCGGCAGTCTCGTTCACATCGAATATGGCCACATGGGCGCCCGCCTCCGCAAACACTCTGGCTGTGCCCGCTCCCAGCCCCGAACCGCCGCCCGTGACGATGAACGTTTTTCCTTGCAGATCCACTATCTACTCCCCCATTTGTCCATGAATCTCCCGGCGTTCGTTCCGCGATCCACCGTGCCGACTGGCCGCATGTCAGAGGCCGCCGATGCAACTCAAGTTGCAAGCCGCTCGATGATGGTCGCGTTGGCCATGCCTCCCCCTTCGCAAATCGCCATCAACCCATAGCGGCCGCTCCGTTGCTCCAGCGCACTCAGCAAACTCGCCGTGATGCGCGTTCCAGTTGCGCCAAGCGGATGACCCAGCGCAATGGCGCCGCCGTGGACGTTGACTCGGTCCCAGGGAGCGCCAATTTCCTTTTGCCAGGCCAGCACGACAGACGCGAACGCCTCGTTGACCTCAAACAGATCGATGTCTTCAACCTTGAGTCCCGCCCGATCCAACGCCTTGCGCGTCGCCGGGATGGGTCCCGTCAACATGCTCACCGGGTCGACGCCGGCGACAGCGAAGGACACGAAGCGCGCGCGCGGGCGCAATCCCAGACGTTTCGCCGTCTCCGGCGTGGTCACCAAAGCTGCGCTCGCGCCGTCGGAAATTTGGCTGGCGTTCCCTGCGGTGATCAATTCGAGATCGGGGAACGCGGGCGCCAATGACGCCATTTTTGCCAAACTGGTATCAGCCCGAATGCCTTCGTCTTCGAAGAACTCTTTCGTATCTCCGGTCGTTGTGCGCACAGGCATCGCGATGATTTCCGCCTGAAACCGTCCCGCCTGACGCGCGGCGGCCGCCAACTGATGGCTGCGCAGACCGAAGCGATCCAGATCCTCGCGGGTGAGCCCCCATTGTTTCGCGATCATCTCCGCCCCCAGCGCCTGATCGAAAAACGTACGATTCCAGCGGTCCATCTGATAACGCCGATCCAAATCTTCAGTCATAGGCGTACCGTGAATCCCCACCGTGCAGAGCATGGGCACCCTCGTCATCGACTCCACTCCTGCAGCTATGGCAATGTCATACGATCCCGCCATGACTCCTTGCGCCGCAAAGTGAAGCGCTTGCAAACTGGATCCACACTGACGGTCAATCGTGACCGCCGGAACAGATTCCGGCAATCCTGCGGACAGCCATGCGTTGCGTCCAATGTTGACCGCCTGTTCGCCCACCTGGTCCACACATCCTACGATGACGTCGTCCACGGTGGCCGCGTCAAGGCGATTTCTGTCAACCAAATGGTTCAATACGTGCGCCAACAGATCCACAGGATGAGTGTTTGACAAACTGCCCTTGCGCCGTCCCAACGGCGTGCGCATCGCATCCACAATCACTGCTTCAAACAAATGATTCCCCTCCCAACTGTGGCGGCGCCTTTATCGCCGGGTGCTCCTCCCCAGCCGACTCACCCCTATGGTGGGTGAGCACCTGCCGCACTTTTCCCCAAAGCGCTGTATCCAAGTCGAACGCGACGCCCCTGGCCCGGGCATGCTCGCTTCGCATCGCTTCCGACACCTGCAACACAGGTTGCAAACAGCAATCCACCCGCTCACCGAGCTGCGTCCAAAACGACAGATCATGCGCCTGAAACAGTTCCTTCACTTCTCTAAAGACAGGATTGCCATCCACTGTCTGCGAGAACTGATGAGAGATCCACTCCGGTTTTGCGACCGATTCACAAAAGTTTATCCAGAATTTTGCTTCCAGGGCCGCCAGGGAAACCGTTCGACCGTCTTTCGTTTCGTAGAGATTGTAGCAGACCATGCTGCCAGTCAGTTCTTCCACACCAGTTTCCACACCAAATTCGTCAGCCGCGAGCGCGTGTATATGCAACATGCCAAGCAGAGCATCCGTCATGGCCACATCCAGATACGCCCCTTCCCCACTCCGCTGCCGCCGCACCAGCGCTGCGAGAATCTCTTCGGCGGCGACGATTCCGCCCAGCAAGTCTGCCCATTGGACGGTGGGCACGATAGGTCGGCCAGTCGAATCGCACAGTTGCGAGAGCATGCCGCTTTGCGCCATATAATTCAGATCGTGGCCGCCAAACTCAACCAGGGGGCCTGACTGTCCGTAACCGGTCAGGGAACAGTACACCACGCCGGGATTCAGTTCTTTGACCACTTCATAATCGATCCCGAGACGACTTGTCACCCCGGGACGAAACCCCTCCACCACCACATCGGCGGTCCGCAGCAATGCTTGGACCTGGCGCTGGCCAGAGTCAGACTTCAAATCGAGACAAACGCTTTGCTTGTTTCGATTGTTAGCTAAAAACACCACTCCGCTTCCATGGATCGCGCGACTCCTGCTGCGGGCCGGATCGCCAGTCGGAGGTTCAACCTTAATGACATTCGCCCCCAGATCGGCCAGTCGCATCGTGCAGTACGGCCCCGGAAGCAAGGTGCTGAAATCGATGACCCGAATGCCGTCAAGGAACACAGTCGACCTCCTCTCCCCGAACGGATGCGCATCGATGACTACACCAAACAGTCAGAATAAATGATATTATAAAGCAAATGCACGTCCTTGGCGCGCTGCTCACAGAATTCCATGACCATAACTCGTGACCCGTTTGTACCGTCAGATCGGACGTTGCGATAACCACTGCTGTTCAAGCGTGTCCATAAAAAGGGAGGCATGCACGGCTCATGATGAACACACCCCTGTTAATCAATCACTTATTTGATTACTCCATGCAGGTATCACCAAATAAGGAGATTGTCACACGCACGACAAGCGGGTCGTTTCGTTACACATATGCCGACTTTGGCCGACGCACACGCCAACTCTCCAGCGCATTGGCGCAACTTGGCGTGCAGCGGGGCGAACGCGTGGGCACCTTCGCCTGGAACGACCATCGCCACCTGGAAGCGTATTTCGCCATTCCCTGTATGGGCGCCGTGCTGCATACCATTAACATCCGGCTGTTTCCCGACCAAATTGCATACATCATCAATCACGCAGAAGATCGCGTGCTGCTGATCGACCCGAGCCTGCTGCCCGTGCTCGAATCAATACGCGATCGCCTGACAAGTGTACAGGCGTACGTCGTCTTCGGGGATGCCGCCGATGTTCCAGAGACAACGCTGTCTCCCGTCTACGCGTACGAAGAACTGTTGCGCGGCGCAAAACCGGACTTCGCCTATCCGACCGACCTTGATGAAAACGCTCCCATGGGGATGTGCTACACCTCCGCCACCACCGGCAACCCAAAAGGCGTGGTCTACACGCATCGCGGCATCTATTTGCACAGCATGGCCCTGGGACTGGCCAATACCTTTGGTCTGTCGGAAGCAGACACCGCGATGCCGATTGTTCCCATGTTCCACGCCAACGCTTGGGGGTTGCCATTTGCTGCGGTATGGTTTGGAGCCAAGATCGTGTTCCCAGGTTCCGCGCCGACTCCGTCCGCTTTGCTTGACTTAATGGCGGAAGAAGGGGTTACCCTGGCAGCCGGAGTGCCGACAGTGTGGCTCGGGATACTTCGGGAACTCGAACAGCGTCCTCGGCCCATCAAACTGAGCAAAGCCCTTTGCGGCGGTTCGGCCGCCCCAAAGGCGCTGATTCGCACCTACGAGGAAAAGTACGGCATTGCGTTCATGCACGCGTACGGAATGACAGAGACCAGTCCACTTGCCACTGTCGCACGTCTGAAGAGTCACCACATGGACTTGCCCTTCGAACAACGTCTGGATTTTCGTTCCACCCAAGGATACTTGGTGCCTGGTCTGGACATGCGGCTTGTGGGCGATCAGGGAGACATTCCGTGGGATGGTCAACAATTTGGTGAATTGCTGTTGCGTGGACCGTGGGTTGCCGACAGTTATTATAATGATGAGCGCAGCAAAGACACCTTTGTCGACGGGTGGCTGCACACCGGGGATGTCGTCACCATCGACAGCGAGGGATTCGTCAGATTGGTGGACCGCACCAAAGACTTGGTCAAAAGCGGGGGCGAGTGGATCTCCTCCGTGGACCTGGAAAACGCCCTGATGGCTCACCCAGCCGTCTTTGAAGCCGCCGTCGTCGGTGTGCCCCACCCCAAGTGGCACGAGCGCCCACTTGCTTTCGTCGTACTCAAAAACGCTGAACGAACGATTGAGAAAACAGAGTTGCTGGACTTTCTGCGAGATCAGTTTTCCAAATGGTGGATTCCCGATGACGTCATCTTTCTCTCCGAAGTTCCCAAGACATCCGTAGGGAAGTTCATGAAGCGGACACTGCGGGAGCAATACAGAGACTACTGGATGTCCACGGATGAAGAATCGTAGTATGCATGGTCAAAAAAGGGGTAAGGTGTGACGCTTGGGTCCATGCCCATCCCTCAAGTTCGCGGTGCAACGCGCGAGGCGCGCTCTTCAAAACGGGGCGCCACGAAATGGGCGTATAAAAAACAGGCAGTTCCTGCTACGAAAAAGATCAGTGGCACGGCTGGCGGCGAAGGCGGAAACATGAGCGATACACCGAGAGCGAGAAAGACCACAAAACTGCCGAGCGCCAAAACACTGCCGCGCACGCGGACAGGTCGATCAGTCGCTGGTTCCCGCCGTCGCAAAATGAAGACAGTGAGACCAATCAGCGCATACACAAAGCTTTCAATCAACGCAGCGAGCAGAATCGGCACTACATAAGCGCCCGTCAGAGTGACGATCGTCGACAGCACGAACTGAACGGCAAACATGACACTGAGCGCAACCCAGGGCGTAAAAAAGCGCAGATGCACACGCGACAATGCCTTGGGCAATATGCCTTCACGCGCCATCGCATAGAGCAGTCGCGAATTCCCCATCATGCCGCCATTGAAAAACGTAAACGTCGCCAGGATGCTGATCAGGCCGACGATCAGCACAAGGGGAACTCCGCCAAATGCCTGCGCAAACACCATGTGCGGCACGGGAGAAGCAGCCAGGTCGGGAAGCGGCACCGTGAGAACCATGGCGCCCGTAAAGAGAGCGTAGCATACGGCGAGGATCAACACCGTGATCGGCAGGGCGCGCGGCACCACACGCTTGTCACGGGCGTCTTCCGATAAGGGTGTGATCCATTCAAAACCGACGTACATATAAACGGTATAGGCAATTCCCATGAGAAAACCCCAGTGTGGAAACGGTGTAGTCAGCACCCCATGCCAGTCCGAAGCGCTGGCATTGGTCCAGGCGAAGATGGACACAGCAATCAGTAACCCAATCATCGAGAAGGTCATCACCGTCTGCGCCATACCAGCGAGTTCCACACCAAATAGATTGACAACGTAAAACCCCGCGAGCGTCAGCGCTACCCATGCCAGCGGAGGTACTTGCGAGAGAACGGGCACGTGCCCGGCGCGCGCGAGATACGTCAACGCCTGCGCAAAGATATACGATTCCGCAGAACCGCCCGCCCATCCCAATACCACATATAAAAGTGTAACTGTGACTGACATGCCGCGGCCAAATGCGTGGCGCACATACACTTGCACGCCTCCCGCGTTCGGATACATGGCCGCCAACTCTGAAAAGTTGAGCGCGGTTGCCATCGTGACAATGCCGCCCACGAGGATCGCGAGCACCACCCAAAGCCCCGAGGCGACGCCTGCCGCCTGGATTCCCGCAGCATATGAACTGGAGGCAAGCGCCAGCCCTGCGCTTGTGGCGACCATGGTCGCAAGTCCCATACCGCGCTTGCGCATTTTCTCTTACCCCCAGATCAGTTGAACGATCGCATCAAGTTTCATCTCATCCTTGTTTGATCCCACAAATTTGAGTTGGCCCGCCGCGAACTCGCGCGCCGGATTCAAGGCGCCTGTAAAGACGCCGATGAGCGTCGCCGATGGCGCCACAAGAGCAATGTCTCGCTCCGCATGCAGTCCTTCGAGCACCGTTACTCGCCGGTCCGCGACAGAGAGCGTAAAGCTGTCGCCGTCCGTCGACTCAATGTGAATCATGCGATCCCAATCTCTCAGCATCTTGACAACTGTTTTATCCGCTTGCGCCTTGACCGTAAACTCCTGCAATGCCAAATACAGAGGACTCTCCATCACCCTGAACCTCCTGCACGACTCTTTGATAGACTTTCATGCCTGAGTTTTGCGAAGCAAAATCTCACTGCTACGCAATCCCAACCAGCTAGGCCAGTTGTTCAATCTCGACTTCGCGCCGCGCCAATTCCGCCAGCACCGCCTCCTGATCCAAACAGCCCTCGGGTGGAAATACGCCTGGCTCACGGATTTGCCCACGGGCCAGCATCAGCGCGACGATGGCGGGAGGAATGCCCGTCAGGCGCTCCATGCTGTCCACTGCGGCATAGCTCACGGTTCGCGGCGCCCCGGCGCGCGACCCAGTCACATCGACACGTATGGCCGACAACGGCAGCGTGGGTTCATCACCCAGACTTGCGAGCAGCGGCAGTAACGGTTGGATCAGTTTCGCCAGCGCCGCTACCTTGCGCTCTTCATCAGCCAGTCCCAAATCCAGCAACCCGGAAGTAACATTTTGAATGTCGTGGGGAAGCAGATACCCACGCGACACCACGTTTTGCACATTCGGAAAAAAACGCGGCAAGGTCACCGCCTCGGGATGACCCGCAACGTACGCTGAGACGCTTCCGATCGGAGCAGGAAACTCGACGCGCTTCACATGACTGAGCGCGGGCACCTTTTTCCATTCGCCCTGCAGGTAAACGGGGCAGGGGCGATTGACTGCATGAATGACGTGCGCGATGACCGCAATCCCCTCGCTGTCAGCCGTACTGCCGACCCACGTCAGGTCAATGTCTGTGACACGATCCAATTGCGCGGCTCCCCGCATCGCCAGCAGATTGCTGATGCCTGGCGTCCAACCCATGCCAATCACCGCAGTCACTCCGGCGCGCATCGCGGTGCGATCGAGCGTGAGCAGTTCCATCGTAGCGTCGTCATCGTCGCAGATATCGACATAATTGACACCTTCTGCAATGGCAGCGCTTGCAATAGGGAACGCAAATTTATAGAACGGCCCTACGCAATTGACCACGACGTCAGCGTCCGTAAGCGCCTCACGCAACGATTCGCGACTGGTTGCGTCGACGAATTGGGCATTTGTCGACGAGCCCAGTTTACTCGCTAAAGCCAGTGCGCGGTCCGATCGGAAATCCGCGATAGTAATGTCTACGTCTGATTCGACGCTGAGTTCCCGGACGACCCTTGACCCCATGTCGCCTGCGCCGCCGAGTACCACGATCCGATGTCTCTCCATTTGGCTGTCCCTCTTTCTGTTCCGGAAATACGATCGTCTCTGCCCGCCGGAATCGTATGCTGCACCGCTGCTCAAACACGGCTGCGCCGAACTCGCCTCGGAACAGCATACGATCCCGGCCAAGCGGGTTTTTCATTCTACCGATGGCGCCCCGCGCACGGGTCACGTGGCCGTTCCTCTGTTTCGCGAACAAATGTTACCTTCACACAGACGGATCGGCGCGTCCGCGCTCTGCCAAAAACTCCGCATATCGGCTGTACGCCGGTTTGATGGCCGGAAGCAGCTTCAGCGCTTTCGGGATTGGTCCCTTCGCCACAATCTGCCGCCGCGAGAGCGCTGCCAGCAAATTCACTTTGCCAAGCCAAAACTCATGGGCTATGTCCGCTTTCATCGTCATGTAGACCTCCGGCTTAATGTCTGTAGGACCAAGAATCACCTGATAGAATCCGCCGTCCGGGTCATCGCCTGACGCGTCGATGGTGACGATGCCGGGCGGATCCGAGTATTCCCACTGAACGATGATCTTCGAGTTCCGGATCTGCTTGCCCATCTCTTCATCGAATTTGAGTTGGTTGAAGAATGTGCCCAAAATGTCGTACAACTCATCAGAATTCCTGAATATCACGATGTACGCACCTCTCCCCCAAAATTGTTCCGAAAAATCGATTGTTCCTGCCAGTCGAATTCATATACTGCGCTGCGGCATGGGAGACTGCTACTCGTATAAATATAAAATCTCGTCTTCCAATTCGACATACACGTTTTTCACCTGGGTGTAATCGAACAGGGCTTCAACGCCCAGTTCGCGCCCCATGCCTGATTGCCTGTACCCTCCAAAAGGGGCTTCAACCCGCAGCAGGCTATAATTGTTCACCCACACGGTTCCGAGTTTCAGGCGTCGGGCCATCCGAAGCCCCTTCTTGATGTCTGTTGTCCAAACGCCGCCCGCCAACCCGTACTGCGATTGATTGGCCAGCGCCACAGCTTCTTCTTCGCCCGCAAACGGCATCACGACAACGACCGGACCAAAAATCTCCTCCTGACAGATGTCAGCGTCGGGGGAAACGTCCACAAATACAGTCGGTTCATAGAAGAAACCCCCAGCGACTTCCGGCGAGTCAGGGCGCTTGCCTCCGCACAGCACCCTGCCTCCCTGTTCTATACCCCTACGGACATAGTACTCGACCTTCTCCAACTGCTGTTGAGAAATGAGCGAGCCCACATTGGTGTCCCACGATAAGGGGTGTCCGATCTTCAGCTTTGCAGTACGCTCAAGAAACGCCGTCAAAAAGTCATCCCAGATCGCCCGCTCAACCAGGATGCGGGCGCCGGCGATGCAGACTTCTCCCTGGTTCATAAATGCCCCTGTCAGCACCCCGCTTACCGCCTGCGACAGGTCACAGTCCGCAAACACGATATTGGGTCCTTTGCCGCCCAGTTCCAATGTGATCTTCTTGAGCGTCTTTGCCCCGAGTTCCATAATGCGCCGACCCGTCGCCGTGGCGCCAGTGAAGGAGATTTTATCTACCGCATCGTGCGTGACCAAAGCCTCGCCCGCTGTCTTTCCATAGCCCGTCACGACATTGAAAACCCCGGCGGGAACACCCAGTCGTTCGAACGCTTTTGCCAACTCCAAGGCAGTGATCGGCGTGTATTCAGATGGCTTCAACACGACCGTGTTCCCTGCCGCCAGCGCCGGAGCAACCTTGAATGCAGCCAGCAGCAGCGGGAAGTTAAACGGCACGATCATTCCAATGACGCCAATCGGCTCGCGCAACGTGAAATCGAGGGCCTGTTGGGCCAATGGAACCTGTCGGCCGCCAATGTGAGCGGCGAGGTCCGCATAATACTCGAAACAGTCAGCAGCGAGGTGAATGTCAATGACGCTCGTCTCAATGATTGGCTTGCCCGACGAAAGCGATTCCAGTTCCGCCAGTCGGTCGACATCTTCCCGAATAGCCTCAGCCACCTTGCGAAGCAATCTGGCTCTGGAAGGCGCGTGCAGATGGCTCGACCAGTCGTCAGCGTCAAAAGCCGCACGCGCCGCCGAAACTGCGAGTTGGATGTCTTCTCTATCCGCATCGGGAACGACGGCGACAACCTCACCGTCCGCAGGACAGATGATCTCCATTTGCCGCCCGTTGGCGGACGGCGCCCACTTGCCCCCTATGTACATCTCGTAGTCCAAGGATAGATCCCCCCCTCAACCGTCCAGAACGCGTTCGAACATCTGCAGTATATCGTCATCCGTCGCCTGCCTCGGGTTATACAGGAGACTGCCGTCTTCGCAGGCCCGCTCCACCAGGAGCGGCAATTGATCCCTGCGAACGCCCGCCTGTACCAGAGTTTCCGGTATGCCTGTTGACCGGCACGCCGTGGCGCGAAGCGCCGCCACGGCTGCGATCGTCGCCTGAGCCGTAGCTGAGGTGTCAACCATCGCCTTCACAAATCCTGCACGCACCCCAATGTCCGCAATCCTATCGGCGACTTCTTCGCTGTTGAATTGAAGACCCTCCGTCAACATAAGGCTGTTGGCCACTCCGTGCGGAATCTTCGCCACTGCGCCGAGCGCGTGCGCCATGGCGTGGACAATTCCGACCATGCTGTGATTGAACGCAATGCCAGCCATGGTGCTGGCCCATTGCAGACGCGTTCGCGCCTCCGCAAAACCTTCCGGTTGCAACGCCGTCGCAAGATTGTCGCGAATCATGTCCGCTGCGGCAACGGCCCACAGGTCGCCAAAGGGCGAATGCTCCAGATCGATATATGCTTCGAGCGCGTGGGTCAGGGCATCCATCGCCGTCGCCGCCACCAACTTAGGCGGCAGACTGAACGTGACTTGCGGATCGAGCACCGCCAGGGTTGGCGACAGCCTGTGATCCAACAGGGTTAGCTTGCGCTTGTCCTGCGAATCCGCAATAACTGCCACCATGGTGACTTCCGAACCCGTTCCCACAGTGGTTGGAACGACCACCAGCGGCAGTAGTGTTTCCGTCAGAATGTGAGCCCCCTGATAGTCCCGCAGCTCACCTCCATGCGTCATGACGATATTCACAGCTTTCGCCGTATCGATGACGCTGCCGCCTCCAACAGCGATGATCATGTCACAACGGTTAGCCGCGAAGAGATCGCGGACAGCATGCACTACGTCCACGTCACTGTCTTGGGGCACATCCTGGTAAACCGCGGCAACTTCAATGCCGGCCTCCGCCAAACTGGTCTCCAAAGAGCGAAAATAGATCATGGTTCCAAGCACGGGATCCGTTACGATGCCAGCGCGCAGACCTGCAAAGGGAGCAAGTTCCGGCGCCAGTTGCCCAAGCAGTCCCGGTTTCCCGCCTACGATGCGAGTGGGCGAATAAAACTGAAAAAAATCGATCATGTGTCTCTCTCCTCCACTGAGAACATGCTGACCGCCAGCGCCAGACCAGCGGCGATCGTTCTTGCAGTGATGCTACATGCGCCGCGTAGAGACGAATAAATGGGAGATCCATAGACAATGCTTCCTATCAACCGAAGAATGGCAGATTGACTGAATGCTGTCAAGTCCGAAAGTTCGTGCGCCGCAGAGGCGTCGAACACTCGCCCCGTGGCAGTGATAAAGACCATGCCTGTTCGGGCCTGGTCTTTATCACTGCGCAGCGTCTTCTCTCGCCACATCTGGCCTGAAACTGTTTTCACTCCTCACGGTGGGCAGACGCGCTTCCCGTACGTCACGCAAAAAGGGAACCCAAATTCCACCCAAAAAGGCGACGGCCCCAACAAGCATCATCATCAGTCACCAGCCAACACCAACGAGAGACATGAGAAATGCATTATTGGTCAGCACCTTCATATCCCACAGGAGCGCGAACGAATAGACGGCGCTCCCGATCCTCGCCAGCAGTTCTCCCGGAAGTCAGTTTTGAGTCAACCTCCGCCAGTTTTGCACTTCACGCCATACCATGTCAATCGCGATCGCATCGTCGACATAACCAATCGGAAACGAATAGTCCGGAATAATATCAGTAGCCAAAATAAAATATAGAAGAGCACTGCCAAGCACTGATCGCTGCTCGCGATCTGTGCTCTCGTCGATATAGAAATCGAACATCGCCTTCAACTCGTCAATGAATGGTCCGATACCCTGCACCTGATCGATCTTGCGTTGAAAATTTTTCAGAATCGTCTCTTGTCCCTCGGATGTGCTCGCAAAGTCCCTGCACTTTTGCAACTCCGCTTCAATGCGGGAGACATCCAGTCCCGTGATCACTGGAAGAGTAAACGGATCGCTTGCGCCGTCAGCCGACACTGCGGTTGGAACTCTCTCCCCGATCGCATATCCGGCGGCCCGCCACAATTCGATGGCAGGAACATCCAGCGATTCTGCCAGCATCGCGACGTGTTCCGGACGGACCCGTTGTTTTCCGCTTGCAAGACGAGACACTGTGGCTGGGTCAACGCCGCACCGTTCCGCGAGTTTTCTCATGGATAACCCTTTCCGCCTCAACTGAGAGCGTAAATACTCTCCGAATCCATTCGCTTGCTCAGTCATATCGCATCCCCCTCGTCATGCGCGCCCGAAATGGGTTGATGCAAGTCAAGCCGTGCAGCGCCGTTCTCCACTCGTTTCGAACAACGTCCTGTTGCAGTTTTTGCAACGGTCGGACTTCGGCCATGCACTTCCCGCAACGCGGAGTCATACGGTGATACAGACACGCTAGGGGGAACGCACATGATAGATCAGGAATCGACTACGCTCACCCCCATCACCCCTTCGCCGCCAGACGCATGGCCACAACCCGCAACCTTGACCACCGGTTGGCGCAGGTACACGTGGCTCTTTTGGGTCTTGATGGGACCTGGCCTCCTTGCCATGATCGGAGACAACGACGCAGGGGGAGTCATCGAGTATGTTGTCACAGGCATGCAATTCGGAATCGGCTTCTTCATTCCCTTCGTTTTGTGCCTGGCCCCTCTCACGTATACGATTCAGGAAATGACCATGCGCCTTGGCGCGGTGACACAGACAGGCTATACAAAACTGATCTTTCGCCACTTTGGTCGGTGGTGGGGCTACTACAGCATCGGTACACTGGTGATTGAAAACCTGCTGACCCTGATGACCGAGTTTATCGGCATGACAGCAGGACTTGTGATGCTTGGCGTTCCGCTATGGATCGCTGACGCCGCCTGTTTGGTTCTGGTCGTCTCACTCGCCCTGTTTACGGGATATTGGACCAAAGAACGGCTTGCTCTGTTCGTAGGCGCCCTGAATGCCGTCTTTCTGCTGATTGCGCTTCTGACTCATCCAAGCTTCACTGCCATTGGTCACGCCTTTGCCTCATGGTCGATACCTGCAGCGATGCACGGTCACATCGTCTGGTTTGTCATTGCCACTGTGGGCAATGCCATCGCTCCCTGGATGATCTTCTTTCAGGGCAGCGCGGTGATCGACAAGGGCATCACGGCGAAACAGTTGCGGACGGGGCGCATAGACACCCTTCTTGGCAGCGCTTTGCAAGTGATCATCGCGACCGCGATTATTTTGTGTGGCGCCGCGCTGTACGGACATGTGACACAAGCCAATGCGCTCGGTCCATCGGCAATCATTTCTGCGTTGGTTCGTTCCTCAGGCCATGTGGCGGCAGTGCTGTTCGCATTTGGGCTGTTCAATGCGGGATTTCTCGCTGCCATCACGATTTCCCTGTCATCGTCGTGGACGATCGCAGACGCTTTTGGGTGGGCGCGCAGCCTCAATGACAGGATATCGGGAGCGCCCAAATTTTATGCCGTCTACGTGGGAAGTCTTGTCGCTGCCGCCGCAGCCATCCTGATCCCCCATCTGCCGCTCAACTTTGTCGCCATGCTATCGCAGGCCCTGGGCGCCATGGTGATGATTCCAATACTTCTGTTTCTGGTAGTCCTCACCAGCCGAAAAAGCATTATGGGTTCCTACGCCAATACCATCTTCGCGCGCCTTTGGGGCGGCGTCATCGTGGTTATGCTGATGGGTTTGTCTGTGCTCCTGCTGGTCCAGACGCTGTAGCGTTCCGTGCGCCTGTCGTCCTGGCGCACGGACATGCCATCCGATCGGTCGGGCTCCTGCCTTATACTGCGCTGGCTCCGCCATCGATGAGCAGCACCTGCCCCGTCATATAGGCTGAAGCGTCAGACGCCAGGTAGACGGCGAGGCCTTTGAGATCATGCTCTGCACCAAACCGGCGCATCGGAGTTCCCGCCAGGATCTTTTCTCCGCCATGGTTGAGCACGCTCTGGCTCATCCGGGAAGGGAAAAATCCTGGAGCGATCGCATTGACCGTTACCCCGTGCGGCGCCCATTTCACGGCCAAATCACGGGTTAGCGCGATGACGGCGCCCTTGCTGGCATGATACCCGACGGCGTTCATGATATCGGGATCGATGCCAAACAGTCCTGCCACCGACGCCACATTGACCACGCGACCCCAGCCGCGATCCACCATGCCTTTGCCCAGTGCCTGGGCCATCAGGAACGAGCCCGTGGCATTCACCGCCATCACCTGGTTCCACTTCTCCAGCGGCATGGAAAACACATCTGCTCCCCAGGAGAGGCCCGCATTATTGACCAAAATATCAATCTGGCCAACCAGAGACAGCGCCTTATCGACAGTTTGACTGACGCTTTCCGGATCAGCGACGTCAAGCGTCAGGGCATGGGCTTGCCGTCCCGTCGCAGACGCGATCTCCTGCGCCGCTGCCGAACACGCCTCCAAACGTCGGGAACAGACGATCACCTCAGCTCCCGCCTCCGCAAGCCCCAGGGCCATCTGTTTGCCTAGACCCCGCCCTCCGCCAGTAACAAGAGCTTTCTTGCCGGTCAGGTCCAGCAGTTCCTGTACACGCATGCGAGCACCCTCCTTATCGGTCTTCCGCGTCCGTATAGCTCTTTTCCGTAAGTCCAGGTACGGCAAACCGCTCCCCGTTAAGGACGAGGACCGCGTGCAGATCAGCTGACAGCGAGTGTGACGCCGAACAGTATTTTTCCTGTGACAGTGTAACCGCCCGCATGACTCGTTCCAGCGGAGCTCCCGGCGCGTCGACTTCGTACGTGAGGGTGATCGCGGTGAACTTCTGGGGAAGATCGGCGGCCCGTTCGGCGTCCAGGTGAATGTCGACCCGCTGATAGTCGATCCGCATTCTTTCAAGAATCATCGTCACATCAATGCCCGTACAGCCGCCGAGTCCCAGCAGGAGCAATTCCATCGGCCGCGCTCCGCTGTTCTCCCCGCCCGCTTCCTGTTTGGCGTCCATGGTCACGGAGTGCCCAGAGTCGCCCGCGCCTGTAAAACGGCGTTTGCCCTGCCAACTCACTGTTGCATGCATGTGCTCACATCCCTTTCCAAAGAGCCTTTGTTTAAAATAGATCCATGCTCAAATAACGTTCCCCCGTATCTGGACAAAGCGCAACAACGCGCCCTCCGGGTCCTGCCTCCCGCGCCGCCTGCAGCGCCGCCCACACCACCGCGCCACCGGAAACGCCCGTCAACACCGCTTCATCCCGCGCCAGCCGCTTCGTCATGTCGATGGCATCCTCATCGGACGCCTGCAAGATGCGATCATAGACCCCCGTATTGAGAATGGCCGGAATAAATCCCGGGCTCGTTCCCACCATCTTGTGCGGTCCCGGCTGGCCGCCGGACAACACTGGCGAACCCTTGGGCTCCACCACATACACTTGCACGGACGGCAATGCGCGTTTGAGCGCCTCCCCGCATCCGGTCACCGTACCGCCCGTACCGGCGGATGACACAAATACATCGAGTCGCCCCCCGGTCTGCTCCAGAATCTCCAGCGCCGTGCCCTTGCGATGCGCATCCGGATTGTCGGGATTGTCAAACTGGCCCACGATCATCGCGTCCGCGCCCATTTCGCGCTGCAGTTCTTCCGCTTTTTGCACGGCGCCAGTCATGCGCAAGGCTCCGGGAGTGAGCACCACCTGCGCGCCATACGCCCGCAGGATGGCGATGCGTTCCCACGTCATCGTATCAGGCATGACAAGGATCGCCTTGTATCCCTTGGCCGCCGCCACCATCGCAATGCCGATGCCCGTGTTGCCGCTTGTCGGTTCGATCAGCGTCATGCCCTTGCGCAAGCGCCCTGAGCGTTCTGCGGCCGCAATCATGTTGGCGGCCGGTCTGTCCTTCACACTGCCGCCCGGATTGAATCGTTCGAGTTTGACGAACACTTCCGCCGCACCCTTGGGCGGCACCCGCCGAAGTTTTAGCAAAGGCGTCCTGCCAATCAGCTTTGTGATATCATCCACGACTGTCATCGGATTATCAGCGTCCCTTCGCGAGCACACTGCGCAAGTCCTCATAACCTGGTTTCCCGAGAAGCGCAAACATATTGGTCTTGTACGCCTCGACCCCCGGTTGGTCAAACGGATTGACTCCCTGCAAGTAGGCGCTGACAGCACAGGCCTTTTCAAAAAAGTAGAACAGATAACCCAATGTCTCTGGCCCCATATTGGCCAGTTCGAGACCGATGTTGGGCACACCGCCCCGGACGTGCGCCAGCATCGTCGCCTGCAACGCCGTGTCATTCACATCCTGCATCGTTTTCCCTGCCAGATAGTTCAGGCCGTCCGCGTCACCGGGCAGTGCTTCAATGACCAGCGAGCGACGCGGGGTGCGCACCCGCAGCGCCGTCTCAAATATAAATCGGCGCCCCTCCTGAATGTATTGCCCCAGCGAATGAAGATCGGTCGAGAAATCGGCGCTGGCCGGCCATATCCCCTTGTGGTCCTTCCCTTCACTCTCGCCAAACAGTTGCTTCCACCACTCCCCGACGTAATGCAGTCCCGGTTCATAGCTGACCAGCAGCTCCACGAGTTTTCCCTTTTGCCGAAGCGCGTGTCGCAAAGCCGCATAGGCGTAGGCGTGATTCTCGTCCAAGTCGACGCGGGCCGTATCGTCTTGTGCGACCTGCGCGCCGGAAAGCATGGCTTCCACATCGATTCCAGCCGCAGCGAGGGGGAACAGCCCAACGGGCGTCAGCACCGAGAATCGCCCCCCGACATCGTCAGGAACCACGAATGTCTCGTACCCGACCGCGTTCGCAAGATCTCGCAACGCGCCGCGCGAGCGGTCCGTCGTCACCACGATGCGCTTGGCCGCCTCCGCTCTGCCATACCGCTTTTGCATGTAGGCTTCCAACACCCGAAACGCGAGCGCCGGTTCCGTGGTCGTACCTGATTTGGAGATGACATTCACAGCCACCTCCCGACCGTCGAGCACTTCCAGCAGGTCAGTCAGGTACGTGCCGCTCATCTGATGGCCGGCAAACACCACCTGCAGCGGCAACCGATCGCGCGGCAACAGTTCCGCAAAGGAGTGGCGCAGCATGGACAGCGCCGCGCGCGCCCCCAGGTAGGATCCACCGATGCCAATGACCACGAGAATCTCCGCGGTTTCAGCGATCCGCTTTCCGGTTTCAAGGATGCGGCGCAATTCAGCGCGATCATACTCCTGCGGCAGACGCAACCAACCAAGAAAATCGGACCCCGCGCCACGACCGCTGTGTATCAGTTCGTGCGCCGCCCGCACGAAGGGCAACTGCATTTCCAGTTCTTCGGCGCTTACGAACGATTCTGCCCGCTCAAACATATGGATCATGTTTTCGTTCACTCCCGGTCTCTCGAAGACTCTCTGCCTGTTCCTAAAAATCGATGGTCATCCCTGCCATGCCAGGCCGGATTCATGGGCCGTGCCCCTGCTCAAACACGGCTGCGCCGAACTCGCGACGGGCACAGCCCATGAATCCTCCCCAAGTAGGATTGCATCTGTGAAAGACGCCGCAACCGCTGTTTCATTCCACTGTTGGCGCCGCGCAGTGTCATGAAATCCTGTTGATGATCTCAGCCTTCAGTACGTTCTGCATGTGATTCACGGCGAAGTCGTGCGCCTCTGGGGTAAGGTCCGCCATGGCCGCGGGGTCCGCAGTGACCGAGAAGCCCCGGCAGTACGCTCCAAGGGCTGTCGCATAGCAGCAGATGGAGGTGCAGACACCGACGACAGTGACTTCAGTCACTTGATCGGCGGTCAGCCAATCGGCCAGCGGCGTGTCAAAGAAGGCGTCGTACTTCGTCTTTGGCAGATAGCGCACGCGATCGCTTTGATGGCGATCGTAAAAGTCAGCCAGTTGTCCGTACAGCATGGCCCCTTTTGTGCCAATCACGCAATGAGGAGGCCATAAGGCGAATTCCGGATCGTCGACCGTATGCGCATCGCAGGCAAACACGATCAGTTCTCCGGTTTGGACAAACTCACGAAGCAGATCGAGCACCGGCTGAACCG
Organism: Bacillota bacterium; assembly: GCA_021846285.1. Classification (GTDB taxonomy): domain Bacteria; phylum Bacillota; class Bacilli; order Alicyclobacillales; family SLC66; genus JAKADD01. Next base: position 9,275 of record JAJZCB010000030.1, on the reverse strand, counting down.
CCTGCTGGCCAGGCAGTCCACAGGTGAGCGCTCCGTCATCCGCAAGAAAATCATAGGTCATATCCACAACAATCAATGCCCGCGCCACAGCGCGATCACCCCCTCCTACACTCGTTTGACGCCATGGAAATCTTTCCCGAAAAATCGATTGTCCCTGCCCGCAGGAATCGTATGCTGCGCCGCTTCTCAAACACGGCTGCGCCGAACTCGCCTCGGCACAGCATACGATTCCGGCCAAGCGGGTTTTTCCTTCCACTGATGGTGGCGCGAAGCGCTGAGATTTTGCTTCGCAAAACTCAGACATGGAAATCTTCCCCGGAAATAATGATGGTTCCTGCCGGCGTTCAGACGCCCCCGCGCACGTACAGGACCTGGCCGGTGATAAACGAAGATTCGTCGGCCGCAAAAAACAGAACCGCATGAGCGACATCTGCGGGAACCCCAACACGCTGCACAGCGGTCTCTTTCGCAGAGTACTCCTTTAGCTGTTCGAAATCGACGCCCATGCGCGCTGCCGTGGCCCGTGTCATATCACTCTCGATAAATCCCGGCGCGATAGCGTTACAGGTGACGCCATACCGCCCTAGCTCGATGGCGAGCGTCTTTGTCATGCCCTGAATTCCCGCCTTTGCGGCGGCGTAATTGACCTGGCCACGGTTGCCCAGCGCGGAAGTCGATGAAAAATTCACGATGCGCCCGTACTGTTGCGGCACCATGTATTTTTGCGCAGCCTGTGAACAGAGAAACGTTCCTTTCAGGTGGACTGCGACGACTGCATCAAAATCATCGTCTGTCATCTTGTGCACCAGGTTATCGCGAATGATGCCCGCATTGTTGACGAGAATGTCCACACGGCCAAAGTGACGGACGCACTCCTCAAACAACGCTTCGACCTGATCCCGCCTTGAGACGTCTGCAGTCCTTGCGATCGCTTCGCCCCCAGCCCGTACGATCTCCTGCGCCACGCCGTCCGCCTGTTCTTCGCTGATGTCCGTCACAACGACTCTAGCTCCGTGGAGAGCCAGTTGGCGCGCCGTTTCAGCGCCGATGCCTCGTCCAGAACCCGTTACTATGGCCACCCGCTTGGTCACAGTCATGAATCATCTCTCCTCAAATGGTCAGTTCGCGGATCATCTCAACAAACGCCCATGCCTCTGCGAGGCACAGGATGAGTATGAACATGCGTCGATCAGCTTAAGTCACATCCAAATAACGGCGTCCTTTCCGAACATTATACCTCAATCACGATGATCAGGAATCTGGCTATGTACAAAGGGGCAAGGAATCCCTACGCAAGTTGGGATTCCTTGCCCCTTTGCTTCGTCAGGATTCGTTCCTTCCTAACCGAGCGGGTGTTTCCCTTGCAACGGTGACATCGCCTCATAGTCAACCCCTACGCGAAGTACCGTTTCCTCATCAAAGGGCTTGCCGATAATCTGCATACCTGTAGGAAGCCCTTCCGCCGAAACTCCGGTAGGCAGAGATAAGGCCGGAAGCCCCGCCAGGTTTGCGGGCGCCGCAAATTGGACAAAGGCCATTGTTACGTCAATGGGCATTCCGCTTGTCTGCAACTGGCGCACTCCTATCGGGGTGGCTGTGAGAGGTACGGATGGAGCCAGTAGGACGTCGAATTGATTAAAGACACGGTGAAAGCCTTCTTGAATTAAGCGCCTGGCCTGCTGAGCCTTAATATACTGAACTGCCGAAATCAGCTCGCCAGCCTCCAAAAGAATGCGTACATCTGCACCAAAGGCGGTTGGCGACTCCGCCAGCCTTTCATGGTGATAGGCTGATGCCTCTGCAGAAATCATGATCATTTCAGCAAACAACGCCGCATCCAGTTCGGGGATTTCCACTTCGAAAACGTGCAGCCCTGCCGTTTCCAGACTCTTGATAGCCTCCCGGAAATTGTTCTCTACATCCGGCTCAGCCCCTATATAATAATTGCGCACCACACCGGCTCGCAATCCTTTAGTTCCGCTTGCCAAAGCATTCCGGTAAGAGCCAATTTCTCTTTTCTTGCTCGTCGGATCCTTCCTATCATGCCCTGCAATGGCTTCCAAAAGAAAAGCCACATCTTCCACACTACGGGCAATCGGGCCAACATGATCAAGCGACCAAGCCAAGGGCACCACACCGTGCTTGCTCACCCGCCCAAAAGTAGGTTTTAACCCAACCACCCCGCATAGAGACGAGGGAGTACGAATCGAGCCGCCAGTGTCCGTTCCAAGAGAGGCGACGCTAAGGCCCGCTGCCACCGCCGCTGCGCTCCCGCCGCTAGAGCCGCCCGTGATTCGGTTTGTATCCCAAGGATTGTGGGCATCGCCAAAATGGGGGTTTTCATTGGTTACGCCAAAGGCGAATTCGTGCATATTGAGCTTGCCCGTCAGGACGATTCCTGCATCGAGCAGTCGCTGCACTACGGTCGCATTCTCTTGGGGAGTGAAATCCTTAAGGATAGAAGATCCTGCAGTGGTTTTGATCCCATCTGTGTGAAACAGATCTTTCAATGCCATCGGAATCCCGTGCAATGGCCCCCGCCAATGGCCAGAGAAAATTTCCTGCTCTGCCTGCCGGGCCTGTTGAAGCGCCTCGTTCTCAAGGATTGTCAGGTAAGCGTTCAGCTTCGGATTCAGCGCTTCTGTCCGTTTTAACACGGCCTCGGTCAACTCAACTGGAGAAAGCTCTCTTCGTTGAAGCTTAGGAGCCAATTCCCCAATCGTTTGGTAATAGAGCTCAGTCATCCGCGCCCACCTCCGGTTCAAAGATGAGCGCCGGAACGAACTCGTTCAGATGGATGCTTTGCACGAGTGCGGCGGCCTCTCCCATCCCTGCCAGCTGTGCGGCCAGAACAGGCAGGTCCTCTGCCGGCGCCGTGATTCCGGCGAACCCAAGAGCCATCTTTATAAACTCTTCCACTCTCTCACTCCTCCAAGATATCTTTCCTCTCCCGTTTTTAACCAGGCAATATTCGTGCCACGAAAAACCAGTAGTAAATTTCATGGCTATTAAATTGATAATAGTATATGCGATGTGATGACAACCTTCAATGTCTAACACTCAAGGATTAGGAGGTCAAAAACAGCCTCAATAAGCGCGAAGAACATGGAGCAAGTATTCGTGTCGATTAAGTGGATTGTGATCTGTTCGTGTTCGTATCGGTGCATCGGAATGCATTTTAGCGAATCCACAGGGCTCGATCACCATCACGCCTTCACCCTGAGCCAAAGAATGCAAACTTGCCCTGAATCGATCTGCGGCTGCTACGGGAAGCGTGCCTTTAATGAAACAGATGTCCTTGCGCAAAGTCGATTCATTGACAATCGCGTTGATTCCGGACAAATTGAACATGGTTTTGCTCATCGCGTCGGCAGGCACAGTTAATTCGAACTTATGAATGGGCTCATAAACATCGGTGCCCGCCTCCGCTAGCGCATCCATCAGCACAAGGGGAACGAGCTTTCTGAAATCGCCTGACGTCGTCACCGGGCTCGAGTAGCCAGTGTGGGTAAGCGTCACGACAATATCTCTGACCTCCCATCCATATAAACCTTGTTTCAGGGTGTCGTGGACAGTCTCCTTAATCGCTTTATGAAAGGACAAAGGCAGCGACCCAAGCTCAACTTCCAATCGATACTGCACTCCGCTTTCTGACAGTCCGGACTCAACATTAAATCTAACAGTCGCATAAAATGGATTGTCCGCTGCTCCCATGACGTCCAGTGCGCGTCCGATACCTCGCGGTTTTTCTATGCAGATGATTCTCGACTCGGAAAACTGGACATCAACACCGTAGCGTTCCTTCAGAGTGAACTCAATGACTTCTCTTTGCACTTCACCGAAAATGCGCACATAGATCTCTTGGTGCATGTCGGCTTTCACCACTTCGATTAACGGATCCTCATCCGCCAGGTTGAGAAGCGCTTGATACAACTGATGCGTCTTGCTTTTATCCACTGCTTCAACTCGGGTTTCCATTTGGGGCGTCGCAAAGTGGACACGCTTCATCTGGTGAGATCGCTCACCGACGATGTCCCCAATCTGAGCGTCCTTCAACCCCCATACCTTTCCGAAATCACCCGGATGTACCTCGCTTGCAATCATGGACTTGCCACTGATAAACGCATGGAGTTTTTTCACCTTGTAAGTGAATGATTCCAACTGATTCTTATTGTTGTCGCGTTGTACATTAACTTGCTCTCTCATCCGCAAGACGCCTGAAAAAAGTCTGACATAGGTGATTTTTTCGCCCGAAGGTTCTTTTTCAATCTTGAACACGACGCCGGATAAAGCGGTCCGTTCTGAAGGTGGATTCACCGGAAACCATTCCGTTACACCTGAAAGCAATTCCAATACACCCATTCCGGTTACTGCCGACCCAAAATATATCGGATGCAAATTGGCTTTCCATACCTGATTTTTCAACGCCGCTTTAACTTGATCTTCGGTTACATCTTCCCCGCTCGCATACCACTCCAATAATTGCTCGTGGCCGGTTGCCGCAGCAAGTTCGATACATTGCTCCAAAAAAGAGGCGCCCGCAGTCCAATCAAACCGATTTTCAACTACAAATGCCTGCTTCGAGCCCACCTGTTCAACTTGAGATAGAGGAATTACGTTCGGAGTAAGTTTTTCCTGGATGTTTTTAATGATGGAATCGGACTGAGCGCCAGTTCGATCAATCTTGTTCACAAACAATATCGTTGGAATAGCCAACTTCTTCAACACTGACATCAGGACTTTGGTTTGCGCCTGAACGCCTTCCACTGCCGAAATAACCAAAATAACACCATCCAGCACAGACAGTGAACGCTCTACTTCGGCGATAAAATCCGCATGCCCAGGTGTGTCAATCAAATTGATTTTTATCCCATTTACGTAAAAAGAAACGACGGACGCCTTAATCGTGATGCCTCTCTGTTTCTCCAACTCCATCGAATCTGTCTGAGTATTTCCCTGATCAACGCGTCCAACTTTATCAATGACGTGAGCATCAAATAAAATACGTTCAGTCAGACTTGTCTTTCCTGCGTCCACGTGCGCGACAATCCCTATATTGATAATTTTCATTCCACAAAGTCCTCATTTCCCAGATCGTATGATTCTCCTCTCGAATGTAGGTAATTTGCCGCATTCCGATCACGCTCCTGAACTGTTTTATATATCCATTCTATCTTAAATCTTGACTGTTGGAAAAATGTCGCCGTCGCGCCCTCTCGATTCCGTGGGACCTTCGCCCCGTGACCGTGAAGGAAGACGCGGAGTTTATGAAGACGAGAATATCGTATTGACATCCACCGTGACACCCTCCACCGAAGTTGCCGTCACGACGTCACCCTCCCCGTGAGACTTCGGTCGGCCGTACGCCGTTCCATTGCGTAAAAACACGTCGATCACGCGGTTTGCCCCGTCCACAATCCAATACTCCGGCACGCCCACGCGTTCGTACAACGCAAGTTTTGCAATCTTGTCCCGCCGCGCCGTCGAGGGAGACAGGATCTCGATGACCAAGGCGGGTACGCCCGTGATTCGTTTTTCCCGGTCGTATGTCCCACACATCACAAATAGATCCGGTTGAACCACCGTTGGCGTCTCCTCTGCCGCGTCAAACGTCAGATCCGTGGGCGCCACATAGATCTGGCAACTCCTTCCGCGCAATTGTGCGTACCATTCACCACTCAGTCGCACCACAATTTCTTGATGCTCCGGACTCGGCGCCGGTGTCATCATAACCGCCTCGCCGTCGATCAACTCCCAGCGTTCATCGTCGTCCCACGTCACGTAATCCGCATACGTGAATCGGCCGTTTCTTTGCACCATCGACATGCATGTCACCCCCGTGGAACTGATTCGCTATTCCCATTATAGCCCGATCCAGTGCGTTGTCACGAACGTCCCGCAAAGACCAACCTCGCCTATCCCAGCGTGGAAAACCCTGCTTTGTGCAAGGCTGTTTCGCCTGTTGCAACGGACATTGCTCTCCGATCTTCTTTTTCGGATTACTGCGAAGCTCCAAGGCAAAGTGTCGATGGCTAGATTCCATGGGTTGCTATCCAACCGACAGTGACGGTTATGCAACTGCCGGTTGGATAGCCTGACGTCAACGATAGCGTAACGTTGCAGTTCCTTTGACCACGGTCTCCTGACGCTGTGTCTCGGCATCCACCTGCAAAGTCACCAGAGAACCGGAATCGTCTTCCTTGATTCCGGAGACCATGCCCCGGCAAACGACCGTGTCGCCCGGTCGCACCATGGCCCGAAAGCGCACGCGAAAATCCACGAGATCCGCGTCCATGCCCGCAAAATCAGTGAGCATCTGGCCTACGTACGCCATCGTGAGCATCCCGTGCGCAATGACACCGCCCAACCCCACTTCGATCGCAAACGACTCCACAGTGTGAATCGGATTGAAGTCTCCGGAGGCTCCGGAGTATTTGACCAGATCGGTGTGTGTGACAGGCCCCTTGCGCAGCGGCGGAACTTCCATGCCGACAGACAATGAATGATTCACGCGTCCGGACCCTCCTTTCGAATCACATTCGCGCGGGAGGTGAAGACCAACTCGCCATCCTTTGTCTCACCCTTTTGCTCAAAAATCAGAAACGTCATTTTGCCGCTTCCGCCAGAGCGGGTATATGTATCAGACAGACATTCACTGCACCACAGTTCTTCCCCGACGTAAATGGGGCGTTCAAAGTGAAACGACTGCTCGCCATGAATCAGGCCTTCTTGCGCAATATCCAGACCTTCAATGATTCCGAAGTCAAACGTTCTGCAAAATGTCGGCGGCGCAATCATTCTTCCAAAGCGTGTACCGCGCGCATACTCTTCGTCGCGATACAAGAGATTGGGATCGCCGATCGCGTCCGCAAACTTCCGGACGGCGCCGCGTTCCACGACGTTTGCGACCGGTTGGGACCAGACGCCCACGATGCTCTTATCCATGACCCTGCCTCCTGTTCCTCATTCTCTGTCATCATAGCACAACTGGGGGCGGTGTCTGGACTGTGGTACAATTTGTGGCGACTAGGAAAGGGACGGTGAACGAATGCCATACACACTGATGGCCACAGCGCCGCTGGGCCTTGAAGCGGTGGTAACGCGCGAACTGGAGAGTCTCGGTTTCAGCGGGTTGACTGTGGAAAATGGACGCGTACTGTATCAGACCGACGCAGCCGGGATCTGCAAAAGCAACCTGTGGTTGCGGACCGCGGACCGCGTCATGTTGGTGGTTGGGCAGTTTACGGCCACAACGTTTGATGAATTGTTTGAGGGAACAAAAGCGTTGCCATGGGCGGAACTGCTGCCAAAAGACGCCCGCTTTCCCGTCGAAGGACGCTCCGTCAAATCACAGCTCAGCAGTGTGCCCGCTTGCCAGTCCATCGTCAAGCGGGCCATCGTCGCAAGCCTTGAGGAGAGTTATGGACAGCGGTGGTTCGAGGAATCTGGCGATTCCTACGCGATCGAAGTGTCTCTTCAAAAGGATGCGGTGACAATTGCGCTCGACACGAGCGGTCAAGGCCTGCACAAACGGGGGTACCGCACACTCACAGGTCCCGCGCCGCTCAAGGAGACGCTCGCCGCCGCACTCATTTTGCTAAGCAGATGGGCTCCGCACCGACCATTTGCCGATCCGCTGTGCGGTACGGGAACCCTCGCCGTCGAGGCGGCGCTGATCGGCGCCAATATCGCTCCTGGTCATGCGCGAACATTCGCCTGCGAATCATTTGCCTGGATGCCCAAAAGCGCCATGGAGACCGCGAAACGGGAAGCCTTCGAACTGCGGCGTCCGCTCGCCGACATACACATTCACGCGTCTGACATAGACACCGAGGCCGCGCGCCTGACCGCGAGACACGCAGAGCTCGCCGGTGTGGCCGACGCCATACGTGTCACCAGAGCCTCGCTCGCACAGTTTTCCGCGCAGGGCGAGTACGGTTGCATCGTCACGAACCCGCCTTATGGAGAACGCATGGGCAGTGAAAAAGAGGTTCGCACCCTGTACAAAGACCTCGGCCGCGTGGCAGAGCAGAACCCGACCTGGTCAGTCTTCACCATCACCTCGCACCCTGCGTTCGAGCGTCTGTTCGGCAGACGCGCGGACAAGAATCGCAAGCTGTACAACGGGCGGATCGAGTGTCACTTCTATCAGTATCTGGGCCCTCTGCCGCCGCGCAAAAAGGCCGAGGCACGACCGGAGCGCGTCACGGACGAACCAGGATCATGAACAACGCGGCATCGCGAGCAAAACACCATCAACAACGGAGCGCGTCACGAACTAAACAGCATCACTCCGCCTTCGTCTGCCAGATGGACGGTTACATGGCCGTTGGCGACGACATAGACGCGATTCCCGTGCAACGCGTCGTACAGCTTTGCGCCATTTGCCAACAACCCATTCACCGGAATGGCCAACGTCTCTGCCTTCCCATTGTCGACCGCAATCAGGGCCGTTGCACTCGCCGCCTTATGTCCAAATACGTCCACCCCGCCGCGAATGGTTCTTGCGAAGGCGTACGAGTGGCCCTGTGCGTAGAGTTGTGTGAAGCTGCCCGATTGCAAGACAGGATGTGTCCGGCGAATTTTCCCGAGCAGTTGATAGTGTTGCAGCAACGCCGTATTGACCCTCCCCCACGGATAGGTTCCCCGGGACAACGGATCCTTGAACCCGATCATGCCCGCCTCGTCACCATAATAAATGGAAGGCACACCGACGAACCCATACTGAAAATCTGTGACGAGTTCCAGTTTGCGGATGCCGAGCGACTGCTGGCTCTTCGTCGGTTTCCAGGTCGCCTGCTGAAAGGGCGACAACAGCACAGCATCGGGGGCGCCTTCCAGGATGGTCAGGATGCGCTCGGTGTCCTGTGAGCCCAGCAGATTCATTTCCGCGTACATGGCCGGTTGGGGATACTGCGACAGCATCTGCTGCAGAACCAGCCCGAACGTCGTCGCGCTCACCTGATTGTTCGTCACGCTGCCATCCGCGTAGTTGCCGCGAAAAAAGGAGATGACGGCATTGCGAAACGGATAGTTCATGGTCGAATCCCACGTGGCGCCCGTCAACCAGTCGACGCCATTGTCATTTGTCGGATTGTTCCAATCCTCCCCGATGATCGCCGCGTTTGGATCAACCTGTTTGACCGCTTTGCGAAAAGCCGTCCACCACTGGACAGAAAAATTGCTGTTGTTCGCCGAATCAAGCCGCCAGCCAGAGGCGCCCATCGAAAGCCAGTAGCGCGCCACCGCATTCTTTGCCGGATTGGTCGGATTCT